>JACZJB010000248.1 GCA_014860805.1 Anaerolineales bacterium | reverse complement strand
ACGTTGAGGTTTGGGTCGTTTTCCAGCAGGCGTCTGATCTCGCGCAGTTCCGGGATGAGATCCTTTTCGAAGTTCAGGATGACAACGTTGGTGATCAGTTCGATGAGTTCCTCCGTCTGATATTTTTTTGTGAGCTTCTCGATATTTTTTTGACGTTTGGAATTTTCGTCGATCAAGTTCCATCCATCTTTCAGTTTTTTGTCGATGATGGGGGAGGCCACTTTCCATGTGCCGATGTCGATCCATTGGATGGAAACGCCGAGATCGGCAGCCTTTTTGTGAAAGTCTGCATTGAGAAATTGAGCGGCGATGTTCGGGCGCGTCTCTTTGTTTTTCGGAAGAGGTTTGCCGATCTGGTGCGCGGCATGTGCGCCTGTCATTTCCACGCGCATCTGGGCAACGGTCTCTTCGTTTTTGGCGATAGTATCAAGTTCTTTTTGACCAATGCTGGCAAACAGGTTGCTGTCGCTCAATGTATGCGAAGAGATCAGCCTTTCCAGTTCGGTTTTCACCAGGGGAATTACAGTCGTGTCCCAAGGGAAAGATACGCCTGAGGAGGAAGAGGGCGGCGGTGTGATGGTTATCTGTTTGTAGACGAGTGCCTGCAATGCGCTCTCTTCGAAGGAGTACGGGTCGTTTTCATTTCCGTCTGTGTTTTGTGAACGCAGGACGCTGAACCTGATTTTGATGTCCAGCGCTTCGATCGGGACCCCGTCTTTTGTGCGGGCTTTGACAGAGATATTGTCAATGAATTGGTCCCGCAGATTGATGACGGCGTACTCACGCATACCCACTTGATCATGCCTGCCGATCTCACGGATGCGCTCGAACCTGCCAAGGTTCCACGGTTCGCCGCGCGCATAAATGACTTCGGGTTCACCGTCCAGCTTTTCGAGCAGCGCGGCGCTGCCGAGGTTTACCTGTATTTGTCCGGGTCCGCCGATGAGGATGATGGGCGAGAGTTCGTCTTCTTCGGAGATCCTGCCTTCGTTGATGGTGATGTATTCGTGACCATACCCGAAAGCGACTTCTTCGATAAAT
Organism: Anaerolineales bacterium; assembly: GCA_014860805.1. GTDB lineage: Bacteria > Chloroflexota > Anaerolineae > Anaerolineales > Villigracilaceae > Villigracilis. The sequence continues at coordinate 2,639 of JACZJB010000248.1, read as the reverse complement.
TCCATGGCGATGTCTTCATCGTTGAGTTCGAAAATATCCTCCAGATATTGAGCGGCTTTTTGTTTCGCCAGGGTGTAGACAACCCAAAGCAGCGGGGCGTATTTTAGAAAACTAAGGAAGACGATCACTGCGCGGTGCTGGGGCAGGTCGGCAGTGAAAATGGTAAAGAGTATGGTCATGCTGCTAAGCATCACCCAGATTACGATACCGGTCAGGAAGCGCCAGCGGTTTCGGATTCCAACGCTTTCCTCGCTTAAGCCAAAGACTTGAGATGCCGCTTCGTCGCGCCGTCTGGATGATCTCATGGGTTGTCCCGCCCCTGTTTGTTATCGGAAATGAATTTGTTGACCAGAAGCCATTTCCAGATGTCATTCAGTTTTTTGAGTTCCACGTCCATTTCACGGCTGGCTTGGCTGTCGGTGAGGATCGCCTCTTTTAATGGTTGGACGAAATCTTGTAAGAGGGTGTAGATGTCCGGGGTGGGCGCAATTGGATTTTCGAATTTTTTTGTGATAATGCGGCTGATCCGTTTGACGGCTTCATTGCGGGCGGTGGTTTTTAGCAGCGCCTCCTGCTCATTCAACAGCGCCTCGTCCTTTTTTGCACTCTTAAGCCACTCTGCATTCCATTGACCGCAGAGCTGGTCTTCGGCCGCCTGGTCGAAAAATACATCATGAATGCGGACTTCGATGATCTCGAGCCCCCGATCTTGGAGTTGTTTGTATTCCAAACTGGGGAGCCATTCCTTGGTCTTTGCCCCGGTATCATCCAATCCCTCCAGAAATTCTTTTGTGACCCGCTTGTTGATCATTTCCTCGATGGTTTGCAGCCCGCTGGCTCCCTGGCTGGAAAAAAGATCCTCCAGCTTGAATTTGCGGATGTATTCACGCCAGATATTTACCACAAGGTGTTCAGGAAACTTTTCCCATTCCAGGCGGGAGGTTTTGTTCTCAGATGTTCCAAGCTGGACAACTTCATGGGTGATGGCTTTTCGGACAGCCTGTTCGTTGTAGCCGTACTGGGAGGTTACTCCGCTTTCTGTTGGAACATTTTCTGTCGGGCGTTTGAGGCGAAATTTTATACTGAGGGTGGGAGATACCTCGATTCCATCGCGTGTCTTCCCGGCGGTCCGCTGGAGAAATGAGCTTTGCTTTTTTGAACTGGTTTGCGGCACGGAGTTATCGCCTGCCCGTGGACCGATAAACTGCCATTGGGTACGCAGGTCAACGCTATCAGCCACGTATTCGTTGAACCCTTTGCCGTTGATATTATATACTCTGGTAAATTTAACTCCCGGTCCGATGGTCTCTTTGAATTCGATGTCTGTGCGCAGGACGGCCGCGCTGGCAGTATCCAGCAAAATGACGCCCGGTCCCATTTTTTCTCTTTCGCCTTCATGCTCGATGACCCGCCCATTTTTAATGAAGATGGCAGGTCCGCGATTGCCGGATGAGAAATCACGAACCCGTTTGTAAATTTCGCTGCGGTCTTTTGGGCTTTGAATGGGGAGAACGAATTGAGCGAAGAAGTAGATGAGGCGGTCAAGCAGGAGGAATGCAATCCCAATATCAAGAGCAAAAATCAAGAGACCGACGGGATAGCTGACGGGAATATCCATCCACCATGTGACAGCATGCCAGATGGCGGTCATCAATATGATGATGCCGTACGGCGTTTGCAGGAATGAACCGGTACCGCCAAGAAGTTTCCTCATATTGGTTTGATTCTAAAGCAAAAAAGGTTGATTCGCCAAACGAATTGGTAGAATTGCTGCATGCTTACACTCGAATTCCATTGTCATACTCATGCCTCTAAAGACTCGCTCACACGCCCTGTAGATTTGGTTAAGTCCGCGCGCCGTAGAGGGCTGGACCGGCTTGTCATCACCGACCACAATACGATTGCGGGGGCATTGGAGGCGCAGACTCTTGACCCGCAATTGGTGATCGTGGGTGAGGAGGTCATGACAACGAAAGGGGAGATATTGGCTGCGTATATGACGGAGGAGATTCCGCCTTTTCTTTCACCGCAGGAGACGATTCGACGGTTGAAGGAGCAGGGGGCGTTTATCAGCGTGTCGCATCCGTTTGATGAGATGCGCGCGGGAGGCTGGCAGGAAAGTGACCTGCTGGAGATCGTCCCATTTGTGGATGCCATCGAAGTCTATAACTCGCGTTGTATGCTGCCGCGCTTTAACCGCAAGGCAAGAGAGTTCGCGTTGAAACATAACCTTGCTGGTACGGTCGGTTCGGATGCGCATGCGGCATTTGAGGTGGGGAGGTCTGTCCTTTTGCTGGATCAGTTCACAGGTCCAGATGAGATGCGTGCGGTAATTCGACAGGCAAGGTTTCAGGTGAAGTGGTCGCCCTGGTGGTTTCATCTGACTTCGAGGTACGCATCCATTAACAAGAGGTTAAAATCTTGACACGCCGTTTTAGCCATGATAATCTTGCGTTCAACGTGCCCGATTCGCCTTTGAAAGCGTGAAGGTGGACGGGTATAAATTTTTTAAGCAGGAGTAACGAAAGATGTCAGAACGTTTTGTTGGAACCGTCAAGTGGTTTAATGCGACCAAGGGCTATGGCTTCATTGGGCGCGATGGTGGCGAGGATGTGTTCGTGCATTTCACCGCCATTCAG
>JACZJB010000247.1 GCA_014860805.1 Anaerolineales bacterium | reverse complement strand
ACGGGGTGGATAATATAGTCATTCCTCGTGGTGCGCCGAAGTGGTGGAACTGGCAGACACGCCATCTTGAGGGGGTGGTGGGGAAACCCGTGCGGGTTCAAATCCCGCCTTCGGCACCATCGCAATACTGAAAGGGAATTTGGCCTAGTGCCAGGTTCCCTTTTTTCGTTTTATCGGCCCGTGGGTCCAATTTGGGTCCCGCAGAATTTTCCTGGTGCGATTGACCCCACCCGGTGAGACGTGAAATGGTGGATGCATCATGAGCCGATTCCTCGGTATCGACTTCAGTGGTAATCACCTGATGTGGCGCCCAGGTCGCCGCCGGAGCAACGTATGGATCGCCGATGTCAGAAAAATCGGAGAGCGCTTGGTGCTCAAACACCTCATGCGTGTTCAAGAATTGCCCAGCGACGAGCACCCGCTGGAAAGACTCGCAGCCCTTCTACGAGAAGGTGAATTTGAGACTGCCGCGATAGATTCCCCGTTCTCTGTCCCTCGGAAGTTTATCCCTCCCGAAGGATACGCGGGGCTGCTTGAGCGGATAGGATCGTTATCCGACCCTGATGGCCGACCTTTCTGCCGGTCGGTGGATTTTGTGAAAGCAGTTGCCGGGGTCGATCCTCCTTTGAATCCTCCTCAACCGAGGAGAAGCACCGACGCCTATTGGAGTCAGAAGGGTCTAAACGTCCGCTCGACATTGTGGGCTGGTGCTCGTGGCGGAGCAGCGATGACGGCAGCTTGCTTTAAATTGCTCCATCGAGCACAGCGGCCGATCTGGCCTTGGGTCCAGGAATCGAGAGGTCTCCTTGTAGAAGCCTTCCCGATGGCACAGCTGAAGCAGTGGGGGCTTCCTTACAACCGATACGGGATGCAGGATCGGGTGGGGGAATTGCTCCGGGAGCAGATCATCGAGGGCATACGAGAACGGATTGATCTCGGAGTGTCTGGTGAGGTTCTCGTATCGAGTGCAGATGCGCTCGACTCAGTGCTGTGCGCTTTTTCGGGTCTCGCCGTTAAGACATCGAGCGTTGCAGTTCCGCCAGACGATTCGGCATTATTAGAGGGTTGGATGGCCGTGCATGCTTGAAGAATTTATTTAAAATTATTATATACTTTACAAACCCATTTCCGCTTGTTAGGATGTTATTTAACAGGAGGAGATGGCCATGACCGAAAAGCTTTCTCACAAGCAGAGGGAGGCACTCTTCAACGATACCGAGACGGCACGGCAGTATATCGAAAAGATGCGCTGGCCCGACGGGAAGCCCGTTTGTCCTCATTGCGGGTGCGTTGATGACGTGTACCGCCTCACGCCGAAAGTTGCATCCAAGTCTCCTGCTCGTCTTGGCGTCTTGAAGTGTAAGCATTGCCGCAAGCAGTTCACGGTAACGGTTGGAACCATCTTCGAAGGTTCTCATATCCCGCTGAACAAGTGGCTTCAGGCAATCTATTTCATGTGCACCCGCAAGAAAGGGATCAGCGCCCACCAACTACACCGAATGATGGGCGTTACCTACAAGAGCGCATGGTTCATGGTCCAACGGATTCGCCACGCGATGTTCGATGATGCGAAAAAACCTCTCATTGAAGGAACGATTGAAGCCGATGAAACCTATGTGGGCGGAAAGGGACGGGGCAAGCGTGGGCGCGGCACTTCCAAGGCTCCGGTTTTCTCTCTGATTGAACGAAACGGCAAAGCCCGCTCCTGTCATGTGGACAATGTAAAGGGTTCTACCCTTACGGCGATCATGAACGATAACGTTAACATCAAGTCTCAGGTGATGACGGACAGCTACAAGGCATACAATCCGAAGCATCAGCAGGTAGGCCATAGCAGGGAATACATTCGCGGGACCGTTCATACCAATGTCGCGGAATCCTATTTCTCCCTGCTGAAGCGCGGAATCCTCGGGACGTTTCATCATGTGAGCAAAGAGCATCTTCAGCGGTATTTGGATGAATTTGACTTCCGGTGGACGCATCGAAAGATGGCGGACGATCAACGGATGGCAAAGGCAGTCATGCAAATCGAAGGGAAACGGCTTCATTACCGGGACTCGTTGGCTTAAGGGCTCCAAATAACTCCTTCGTGGAGGTATCTGAAATGAAAGATCAGGTTATTACGTTTACGTTTGAGGGATTGGACGCGAACGATAGCGATGTTCGACTATCCGATTTCGTATATGAGCTTCAGCAATTTATCAGCGCATCCAAAAAAGCGGATGAGATTGTTTCTAAAGGAGCAACTGCTACTTTCTACTACAAGATCATTGACCTTCATCATTCCAGTCCGGCGAGTTTGACGGCGAAAACCATACCAACCATCCCGGAATCTGATGCCGGTGAGAGCGCACACGACTATTTATTTGCTGTTATGGACAGTATAGAAAAGAAACAGATTAAAGATAGAATTGAGTATTCTTTATTAAAGACAATAAAGTCCATGACTGATCCAATAGGTAAAACCCTATCTAGTGTAATAGTAAGGCGAGATGAGAATGTAATTTATATCAATACTTCCTTTAAGGAAAAAGTTAACGTCATATTTGGACCAGAGGAAACGTATCCGGGCCATTTTAGGGGTATGCTTGACGCTATAAATGTCCATAATCGAGCTAATGTATTTTGGTTATATCCTGAAGTCGGGCCGAAGAAAATAACTTGTCACTTTCCCTCTGACATTAAGGAACGGGCCATTCAAGCGGTTGGCAAGAGAGTTGAAATAAGAGGAATATTTAAATACAAGACAAATGCTCAATATCCCCATGAAGCCGATGTAAAAACAATGGATGTTTTTGAGCCTAACGAGGAATATCCATCTTTCATGGATATATATGGCCTAGATCCTGGCATGACAGGCGGTCTTTCTTCCGAAGATTTCATTAGGAAAATCCGCAATGAGCAATAAACGCAAGGTTATTCAATGGGATTCCAATATTCTTATTGCTATTATAACAGGTGAAGAAAGGCCAAAAGAAGATATAGATGGCATCAGGGAATGCAATGAGAAGGTAGAAAAAGGGGAAGTTGATTTAATCATCTCGGGAATGTATGAGGTGGAAGTTCTTCATAGAAGTAAACCAGAAGTAGTTGAAGTTTTGACTCGTATATTACGCAGACCGAACGTATCTATAATGTCAGTCGACATGCGAGTCTTGCAACTAGCAGGAAGTCTTAGGGAGTACTATGTTAAATTGAAGAAAACAGATGGGTTGCCGGCTTTAGATCAGGCTGATGCCATACATTTAGCTACCGCAATTCATTACCATGTTGATGCATTTTATACATTTGATGATGGCAAGAAGAATAGCCGAAGTTTATTGTCATTGGATGGGAATATTGCCGGGTATCCCTTGAAAATATGTAAACCACCGGTAACACAATTCAGAATACCCACTGTACCACCGATAAAGAGAGATGAATGAAATGAACAAACATAAGCAACCGCCAAGCGGGAAGCCTCTCTCATTGAATAATTTCACATTTGAGGAGGCCGTGTCCGAAATATTGCGGCACAATGCACCCAAGAAAGAAAAGCCCAAAATAACCAAATCTATAAAGCCAACCGAGGCCAAGAACTAACTTGCCAGACGATCATCTTCCATCGCGCACCCCCAAACCGACACTGGGTTTGCGAAGTATACAATCGCCTTTAGTATATATGGCACAAATCCCGTTATTTGTCCCCCCGTAATCCAAATGGCAACTCCGAATAATTTTTTTTAGTCTCACGGGAGTATTTAATTACCTCTTTCGTAAATGGTTCCGTTCTAATATTGTCTCGGTGAAAATTGCCAGAAGCGGCTTTCTCAACAATCGTAGCTGCATGCCCTAAGAGTTCGTCACATTTAGAAGAATCCCATAGTATGTCCATTATTGTTTTGCAGTATTTTTCAATATCACGTGAATTCATCCACGGCAGTGGATCTGGTGCAGCGAGCAATCGGGAAGCAAGGAGGATATGGAATCGCGCAGCTTTATACTTCGAGTCCAACTTTCCGCTCCTAAACAAATACTCGAGTTTGTAGAGAGCAAACGCCGCAGTATAATATGGTTCCATTCGATGACCTTTGCCAAAAATATCCTTTCCGACCTTCGCCCTCAGTGCCGCGTAATTTCGCGTAGTTCTGTGGGCCTCGTCGAGAAACATCCCAGCAAAAGCCTTAATAACATTCTGCTGAGTAATAATTCGAGTTTTTTCAATCGCCAAACGCTCGTATTGCCTAGAGCGTCTTTCATAATAAAGTCTCTGCGGAGCGGAAAAGGTTTGAAAAAACAATTCAAGTTGTTTTGGAAACTCCTGCAACGAAAAAAATTGATCTTCTGTAACCGGAGTTTGGCGGTTTGTGGCTTTTATAATCGCATTTATGACATCTTCGTCCCTTGTTCCGATCAGTCGCACAGGGATCATTACGGACTCATCATCTCTTTTCGCCTGTTCAAAAAGGACATGGCTAGTCTGACAACCATTAACAATCTGATAA
>JACZJB010000246.1 GCA_014860805.1 Anaerolineales bacterium | reverse complement strand
CTGTGGGACGATCTCTCCAGCGTCACTTAAGTAAGGCTGCGGAACGGGGGCATATTTCACAAAAGAATCCAAAAATAGACGCACACCAAAGTTCGTCACTGCGCTGCCGAAGAAAACAGGGGTCTGCTCTTCCTTCAAAACTTTTTCGTGGTCAAAAACAACGCCTACCTCATCCAATAGATGAATGCTTTCGGTCAATTCCTTGTGGCGGGTTTCAGTGAGTATGCCGTTCTTTACGAGGTCTTCCAAAGGCATGAAAATTTCAGGAGCCATGCGTTCGTTGCGCTCGGTACGCTCAAATAGATACACGCCTTTGGCTTCGCGGTCATACACGCCCTGAAAGCTCGGCCCGTCCCCCACGGGCCAGTTCATTGGGACAGGTTCCATCCCCAATACTTTCTTGATCTCATCCAGCAGGTCCAGCGGGTCGCGCGCGGGTCTATCCATTTTATTAATGAAAGTAAAAATTGGGATTCCACGCTTGCGGCAGACTTCAAATAATTTCAGGGTTTGCGGTTCAATCCCCTTCGCCGCATCCATCACCATAACTGCGCAATCCACCGCGGACAAAGTCCGATACGTGTCTTCGGAAAAATCCTGATGCCCGGGTGTGTCCAGCAAGTTAACAATATAATTCTGGTAAGGAAATTGCAAGATCGTGGACGTGATCGATATTCCGCGTTCGCGCTCCATCTCCATCCAGTCGGACGTGGTAGCACGCTGATTCTTGCGGGCGCGCACGTTTCCCGCCAGTTCGATGGCGTTTCCATACAGCAACAGTTTTTCAGTTAATGTAGTCTTCCCCGCATCCGGGTGAGAGATAATGGCAAAAGTACGGCGGGCGGCAATCGCCTCGCTTAAAGGTGTTTTGTGAATGGAATTAATGTTTGAAATTGCGTCTTGCATTTTTTCTCCAGAAGCCAACAAAGGCCGTACATTTTAACATGGTTTTCTGGAATAAAAACAGTCCCCGCAAACCTGGCGGGGACTGTCGTTTGTAAATCAATTCTATTTCTTTGTGGCTTTGCGAACTGCGGGCTTTCTAGTCTTCTTCACAGGGGCAGCTTCCACAACGGCAGGTACAAGTTCTTCCTCTTCTTCATCCTTTATATCATTAAGGAAATTGTAAACCAAAACAGCCAGCGTAGCGCCAATCAACGGGCCAAACAAATAGATCACGTAGGTATAAACATTTGTATAGCTTGGTCCAACAAAGATGGCTGGTCCAAAGGTACGCGCAGGGTTCAGGGATGCTCCTGTGAGAGCCCCGCCTCCCAAAACGGCTACCGCCAAAGTGACGCCGGTCACCCAGCCGGCGAACTTGCCGCCATTGCCAGCTACTGCCGTATTAAGGATCGTATTTACGAGGAAGAAGGTTAAGAGCGCTTCCACAACCATGGCAAGAACTGGCTGCTTATCCGTCAATAAACCAGTCGTCGCGCCGCCTTGCAGCGTACCTCCGAGCGAAACTGCAATAGTTTGCAGCAGCCAGGCCGCCAAGATTGCACCTGAAAATTGTGCGATCCAATAGAAAATAGCCTGCCCCCACTTCAACGTTTGATTCAATAAAAACGCAAAGGTCACAGCCGGGTTAAGATGCGCACCCGAGATATGTCCATAGGCATAGGCAAATACTGCCAGTGCAAGGCCATACGCGAGAGCAGCAGCAATCGGCGCCGCACCCACCATCCCAGCACCGGCCGCAATAAACACCAGCGCAAATGTGCCGATAAATTCTGCAACGAACACTTTCGAATTAAACATTTTTTCTCCAATCGAACGATTTTTAGATACAACCCCTTAAGCAGTGATACGCTACGAGGATTCGAACCGCTATTTGTAAAAAGCGGTTATCTGCTTCTTATCAGATAACCGCTTTTAAGGAACTATGCTTTTATATTACACAGTTAGGCAATGTCGAAACGGTCAAGGTTCATTACCTTGTTCCAAGCCGCCACGAAATCACGCACAAATTTATCCTTGTTGTCATCCTGGGCATAGACTTCGGCTAGCGCGCGTAACTGTGAGTTGGAACCAAAGACCAAATCCACACGGGTACCGCTCCACTTGACCTCGCCGGTCTTGCGATCATGCGCATTGAAGACATCGGCGGCTTCCGAAGTGGGATGCCAGGCAATGCCCATATCGGTCAGGTTAACGAAGAAGTCGTTGGTCAGTTTGCCAGGTTGTTTGGTGAACACACCATGCTGTGACCCGCCAGCGTTAGCGCCGAGCACACGCAAGCCGCCAACAAGCACGGTCATTTCGGGTGCGCTGAGGGTCAGCAACTGCGCTTTGTCCACCAGCATCTCCTCAGCGGAAACGGTGAAGGTTGTCTTCTGGTAATTGCGGAAGCCATCCGCTTCGGGTTCGAGCACAGCGAACGATTCCGCATCGGTCTGGTCTTGTGTGGCGTCGGCACGACCCGGTGTGAAGGGAACCTCGACAGCATGACCAGCTGCCTTTGCCGCAGCTTCTACCGCCGCGCAACCGCCCAGCACAATTAGATCAGCGAGCGAAACTTTCTTGCCCTTCTTCTGGGCACTGTTGAATTCCTGCTGTATGCCTTCGAAAGTGGAAAGCACCTTTGCCAGTTGTGCGGGCTGGTTGACTTCCCAGTCCTTTTGCGGAGCAAGGCGAATGCGCGCGCCATTTGCACCGCCGCGTTTGTCCGAGCCGCGGAAGGTGGAGGCAGATGCCCAGGCTGTAGAAACAAGTTCGGATATGGAAAGACCCGAATCCAGGATCTTGGTCTTGAGATCGGCAATATCTTTTTTGGTGATTAATGGATGATCTACAACAGGAAGCGGATCCTGCCAGATTAGATCTTCCTTCGGGACTTCCGGTCCGAGGTAACGGACTTTGGGTCCCATATCGCGATGGGTCAGCTTGAACCAGGCGCGGGCGAATGCATCAGCAAACGCTTCGGGATTCTGGTGGAAGCGGCGCGCGATGGGTTCGTAGATCGGGTCGAAGCGCAGCGACAGGTCGGCGGTGGTCATCATCGGCGGGTGTTTCTTCGACGGGTCATGCGCATCGGGAATCATGTGTTCGGGCTTGCAGTTTTTCGGCTGCCACTGTTGAGCGCCTGCCGGGCTTTTGACCAGTTCCCACTCGTAACCAAAAAGCATGTCGAAGT
>JACZJB010000245.1 GCA_014860805.1 Anaerolineales bacterium | reverse complement strand
ATGATGAAGCCCGCCATGAAAAGATGGACAAGCATGTAGAAGGTCCGTAGGGCGGTGAGGTAGTTGGCGTAGGTAGCTGAGGTGAACAGGTTCTGGCGTGAGAGTTGGATTTCAACAAGGAAGAACGCCAGGCAAAGAAGTGCGGTGGCGATCCATGCGATCTGGGCGGCGCGCGCCCAACGGGGAGAGAGGATATTGCCTGTGTTCATGGCGCGAAGCATATCCTATTTTATTCCCAACGGGATGGGAAGTCATTCCCAACACTTTGGGAAAACTTCCCGCGCGAGAAGTGAGCGCAGCCCGATGTCAGCGGGAAGGGGGAGTTGTATCTTTGGGGCAACAAATTAATGTCATTGCGAAGGCGGAGCCCGAAGCAATCTCCCGTGATGAGATTGCTTCGCCGCAACAAACGCGGCTCGCAATGACAAATTGAAAAGGAGACTTTGAAATGGAAATTTTATCGGACTTTCTCACCTGGGCTTGGGCGCGTCATCACAACGTTTTGAGTTGGTACATCCGCCCGATGTTCATCCTCCCTTATATCTACTTCGCCTACAAGCGCAGTTGGAAGGGACTCATTGTAACTGTCATTGCGCTTGCCACCAGCATGTTCTGGTTCCCCGCGCCCGAAACTATTGACCCGATGGTGGAGCAATTCCTGCAAGCCGAACGCGAGTATTTGCTCGGCGCATGGACTTTCGGGAAAATTTTGCTCAGCCTGACCATCCCTGCATTTTTCTACTTCCTCGCGCTGGCGTTTTGGAAACGCTCTTGGTGGTGGGGTGTGGCGGTCATCAACCTAGCGGCGCTGGGCAAGATCACCTGGAGTGTAACCGAGGGTGGTGAATCGGGTTGGGCGGTTCTCATCCCTGCCGTGATTGGCATGTTGGTCTGTGATGCGGCGGTGTATTTCGGTGTGAAGTTCGTCAACCGCAAGAAGGTACTGGCAGCTTCATGAACATCCCACAACTGCTTCAACTCGGTTTGATCTGGGGTATGGTCTTTGGCGCAGTCTTCAGTGCGGCAATGCTCATCATCGGCAGGATCAACCCGGAAATGATCCTGAACGATTACCCGCCCGACATCCGTGCGAAATATGGAGCGATGAGCGAAGCGACCCGCAAACAGGCAAACCTGATGACGCTTCCGCTTCTGGCGACATTGGGGCTGATCCTCGCCCTCGGGCTGGGTCAACTCCGTGAGATTTCCGGCGCATTGACCTTCGTGGAGACTCTGATCGTCTCAACGGTTATCTTTCAAATGTGGAACCTGCTCGACCTTGTGTTGCTCGATTGGTTTCTGTTGATGACCCTGAAGCCGAAGTTCATGATCCTGCCTGGCACAGAAGGCATGGCAGGCTACAGCGACTATTGGTTCCACTTCCGCAAGTTTTTGAACGGCATTGTGTTCACCTTCATTCTGGCGCTGGTCGTTACGGTCATTGCGCTGGGTGTGGAAGCAGTTGTCTGATTTATAATCGAACAAGAGGTATCGAATGAACAAAGCAAAAGTGATCATCATTGGCGCTGGCGTGGGCGGACTTTGTACTGCTATTGCCCTGCAACAGTATGGCTTTGAAGTCAAAGTGTATGAGAAGGTGAAGAAACTCGGCGAAGTGGGCGCAGGGCTGACACTGTGGTCAAATGCCCTGCATGTCTTACGCGCGCTCGGCGTGGCGGATGAGGTCATTGCGGCGGGATCAAAGTTACAACGTTCGCAGATCCGCGCTAATAACGGCGAGACCTTGTTCGATGCGCGCACCGACGAAATGGAAACGAAATACGGCGAGCCTGTGGTTGCCATTCACCGCGCAGACTTGCACCAAATCCTCATCAATGCCTTGAAACCAAATACGCTAAAGCTGGATATGAACTGCGCGAAGTTCGAGCAGGACGATAACAAGGTGACCGTCCATTTCGAGAACGGCGAAGTTGACTCGGCGGATGTGTTGATCGGTGCGGACGGGATACACTCGGTTGTCCGCAAGCAGATGTTCCCTGAAGTTCAATTGCGCTATTCCGGATACACCGCTTGGCGCGGCGTGGTCGAAACCGAGAACGAAGCTGCACTGGGGCTCACGTCCGAGTCGTGGGGCAGGGGTGCGCGTTTCGGAATCGTCCGCGTGGATAAAAAACGGGTCTATTGGTTTGCAACCCGCAACCAACCCATCGGTGAAAAGGCAACGGGTGAGCAGAAGAAATCCAAATTGCTGGGCATTTTCAGCAAGTGGCATAAACCCATTGATCATTTGTTGGATTCAACTCCCGCCGAGATCATCCTGCAAAATGACATTTGCGACATTGCCCCCTTCGCCTCATGGACTAAGGGACGGGTGACCCTGCTCGGCGACGCCGCTCATTCGACCACGCCCAACATGGGACAAGGCGCCTGCATGGCGATGGAGTCTGCTTACGTGTTGGCACGTGCCTTGAATGAAGAATCAGATTACAGGTCTGCGTTGAAGCGCTATGAACGTGAACGCCATGAACGAACAGCATGGATCACGAACACATCCTGGTCAATCGGCAAAGGCGGTCAGGTGGAAAATCCGCTGTTGATTGGGTTGAGGAACTTCATCGTCAAGATCACACCCGCGGGGGCGATGCAGAGAAATCTGCACAAGGCGACGGGATATGATGTGACGAAATAAAACAAGCCCCCGCCGAAACGAGGGGGCTTGTTTCCTGCTGTTTTCTCCGTGCTGTGTTTGGGGCGGGGATGAATGCAGAATATGATCACCCTCGAGGGTTTGTCTCAAGCACCAAATGAGATTGCCCTGCAGGGAATTGACTTTTTATATTTTTTATGTATACTGATGTAAGCGCTTTCTGAAAGCGCTTACATCATGCCGTCGAAAAGCTCACTTCCCACTATTTCCGATGTAGCCCAACGCGCAGGCGTTTCCATTGCCACGGTCAGTCGTGTGATTAATGGAAATACGCCTGTTGTCGCCGAAACCGCCCAGCGGGTGCGCCTTGCCATCAAGGAATTAAAATTCGTGCCGCGTGCTGCCGCCCAGGTGCTTGCCAGCCGAAAGACCAACACCATAGGGCTGGTCTTTTCCGAAATTCGAGGTGCTTTCTTCCCTCACCTATTGAAAGGCATCGAGGCGGAATTGCACTCGTCTGGCTATGAATTGCTTATTTACTCCACCCACAGCGATCATCCCATTCAACGCAAACCCATTGGCGAGCATAATACCGATGGGTTGTTGGTTTTCACCACCAGCCTTGAGCTCGAGGAATTGGAACGCTTATATGGCATCAATTTCCCGCTTGTGTTGATGCACGAGACTCCGCCGCAAGGAATGGAGATTCCCGTCATCACCATCGAAAACAAAGATGGCGCTGTCATGTTGGTCAGTCATCTGATCGAGAAGCATGGACGGCGCCGTATCGTTTTCCTGCGCGGACCCGAAGGACACGAAGATTCGGAATGGCGCGAACGCGGCTATCGCGAGGCGCTGGAAGCTCACAAAATTGTCTATGATGAAGGATTGATCGCGCGCGGCGAGTTCGATGAAGATTCCGCTTTTGAAGAAATGCAGAAGCTCATGGCAGCTGGGATCGAATTTGACGCGGTCTTCGCGGGCGATGATGACGCCGCTATTGGCGTATATCGCGCCTTGAAGATGGCAAACCGCATCATTCCTGACGATGTGGCTGTCGTCGGTTTCGACGATGTTCAATTCGCCCGATACATTTCCCCCGGACTGACGACGATCCGCGCGCCGATCGAAGAAGTAGGTAGAGAAGCCGTCCGCCAGTTGATCTGCTTGTTGAACGGCGAGCAGGCTCAAAGACTGGTTTTGATGCGCACGGAACTGGTCATTCGCGAATCGTGCGGATGTCAAAATAAAGGAGGAGGTGAACGAGACCTATAGCCATTGTCAAGTTCGACTGTCGTTTTGGTCCATATCTTACAGGAGAAGAAACCATGAATAAAAAATTCTTTCGCATCTTCAGTCTGTTACTTGTAGCTTCGATGTTACTGGCTGCCTGTGGCAGCCCTGCGGCATCGGGAGATAACGTATTGCGTGTGTGGATCCAATGGGGCGATAACCCCCAACAAATCCAGGAACTATTCGATAAATACACGGCTGAAACAGGTATCAAAGTGGAAGTTACCGCCCCAATTGGGGATGATAAGATCCTGCCCGCGTTAACGGGTTCGAATCCGCCTGATGTGCTTGTTCTGAGCGGCGGCGATCTGGCAAAGTCCTTTTATAAGGAAGGGCTGGTGGATGAACTTTCTGGAGCAATCAAAACCGGCAATATTGACATGGGCGATATGTTTGAAGCGCCATTGTCCCAATGCATGCAAAATGATTTGATCCTCTGCCTGCCATGGGGCACGGATGCGTATGCCCTGTTCTGGAACAAAGACCTGTTTGAAGCAGCCGGGCTTGACCCTGAAACACCGCCTGCCACGATGGAAGAGTTGGTTGACTTTGCCGAAAAACTTACCGTTGTTGACTCGAATGGCAAGATTCAACAGATCGGCTTCATCCCCGATCACTCCTGGAGCCATACCGATTTGTATGTGCGCAACTTTGGCGGGTTCTGGTACAGTGACGATGGTTCACAACTCACCGCCAACAGCCAGCCAATGATCGATGCATTGACATGGCAGCAGCAGTTCTATACAGAGTATGGCGTGGAAAATATTCAGTCCTTTGCTTCGGGCTTTGGTGAATATGGTTCACCCGACGCGCCTTTCTATGCAGGCAAAGTTGCGATGATGGTGGAGGGAGAGTGGCAGACGGGCCCCAACTTCATCCCTGCCTTAAAGCCTGAGTTGAATTATGGTGTGGCGCCCTTCCCGCCGCCGGCGGATCATCCTGAGCGGGCTGGCACCATTGTCAACCAGGGGACTGCTGTTGTCATTCCTTCCGCCGCAAAAGATAAGGAAGCTTCTGCCAAACTACTGGCGTGGATGATGTCCCCCGCCATCGTCGCGGAAGAGTTTTGCTTCAATGCCAACCTGCCTACCAGCAGAAAGGCCGCGGAAGACCCATGCTTCAAGGAACTGGGTACCAAATTCCAAGTCTTCGTGGATTTGATGTCCAGTCCAAATGCGTACGCCGTGTTGACCACTCCTCTCTCTTTTGAGTTAAACGATGCACTCGCCGCTGCGGAAGAGAAAATTCTCTACACAGGCGCAGACCCTAAAACCGAATTGGATGCGGTTCAGGCGAATTTTGAAGCCAAGTTTATTGAATTGAACAAGTAAATGAATGGAAAAGTCCCCTGAAGGTTGATAAAACCTTCAGGGGACTGTGCTTATCGTAAAAAAATGGAGCGTGATTTATGGATGACCCTGCCTCAACCGAACGAAAATTTTTTGGGATCAAACTCCCTCCAAAAGTAGTTTGGACAAAACGCACCAAGGCCGATCTAAGAACAGGCTTGCTCTTTCTCTCACCCTGGCTGATCGGCTTTCTCCTATTTACGCTCTATCCAATGGTTGTTTCTTTTTATTACAGCTTCACCATTTATCATTCTAAACGCACGCCAGATTGGGTCGGGCTGCAAAATTACAAAGACCTTTTGACGGATGAAAAGTTTTGGATCTCCCTTAACAACACCATGTACATGGTTGCCATCGCTGTGCCGCTTGGCTTGCTCGCCTCGTTTCTCTGCGCGCTGTTACTCAACCTCAAAGTGCGAGGGCAAGCCTTCTATCGCGTGGTGTACTTTCTGCCCTCCATCGTCCCGACTGTGGCTGGCACCATCCTTTTCCTTTGGCTGTTGAATCCACAAGTGGGCCTGGTCAACACCTTGCTGGCGCAGATCGGCATTCAAGGACCCAACTGGATGGCAGACCCGAATTGGTCCAAACCTGCCCTTATCCTGCTGGGCATGTGGGGCATGGGTGGAACCATCATTATTTATCTCTCAGGTTTGCAGGATGTTCCCGTCAGCCTAATCGAAGCCGCCGAGTTGGACGGCGCAAATTGGTTCCAACGTCTTTGGCATATCACCATCCCCATGGTCTCTCCCATCACGCTCTTCAACCTCATCACCGGCATGATCGGCATGTTCCAGTATTTTGCACAAGCCTACATCGTCGGCGGCGGCGATAGCTTGGGACGTCCGCTCAACTCCACGCTGTTCTATAGCGTCTATCTCTATCAAAACGCCTTCCTCTTTTTGAAGATGGGCTACGCCTCCGCCATGGCATGGATTCTGTTCGTCATTATTTTGATATTTACCCTGCTGCTTCTCAAAGTGAGTGACAGGTTCACCTACTACGCCGGATGACATCATGACGAATATCGCTTCTTCCCCCGACCTGAACCTGAATCAACAACCCAAACGGGATGCATCCTCCGAGCGGCAGGCGCGCAAAATTCGCGACCTCTTCACCTCCACTCTCAGCCATGGACTGATCATCTTCGTCGGCATGTTCTTTGCCATCCCATTTTTGTGGATGTTGTTAACCGCCTTCAAATCCGACCAGGACGTGTTTCGTTCGCCGCCGCGCTGGCTGCCCTATGACAACGTGCGCGTGGAGGTAAACAGTGAAAAATTCCCTTTGTACAATGTCAAGACCGAAGATGGGACCATCAAGCAACTTGCGGCGCTCAAAATTGTCGAAGGTGTCGGCACATTTGTAGACCCCGCCAACCCCTCTGAAATATTTGAATATAAATTACAGCGCGGGAGTGAACGGATCGCCGAACCCATCATGGAAGTTTCCTTCCGCTGGCAAAACTTTCCCGACGCAATGAGTCGGGGAAGTCGTCCCGGCGTGGGGGCAAGCTTTTGGGTGTATTTCAGGAACAGCCTTGTCATCGCTTTTTTCACGATTATCGGCACGCTGGTTTCAAATGCGCCTGTCGCGTACGCGTTTGCGCGGCTCAAATTTCCCGGGCGCGACCTGCTCTTTGTCATTATCCTCGCCACCATGATGCTGCCTTTTCAGGTGACGATGATTCCCATCTACCTGCTCTTCAACGACGCACTGGGGTGGGGAGATACCTTCCTGCCGCTCATCATCCCCGCCTTCTTCGCCAACGCCTGGGATGTATTCCTCCTGCGCCAATTTTTCCGAACCATCCCCGAAGAAATGTGCGACGCTGCCCGTGTGGACGGCGCAAGCGAATGGCAGATCTTCACCAGGATCGTCCTGCCGCTTTCCACCCCTGTCCTGGCTACCATCACCGTCTTCACTTTTCTTTATGCCTGGAATGACTTTACGGGTCCGCTGCTCTTCCTCAACAGCCCGCGCAACTTCACCATGGCGCTCGGCTTGCAGGATTTTCAAGGACAAAAGACCATCGTCTGGAATCAGCTCATGGCGGCGGCAACTGTGTTCACCCTGCCAATCATTGTGGCATTCTTCTTTGCACAAAAGACCTTCATTCAAGGCATCAAACTGACGGGATCAAAGGAATAAGAAAGGAAAAATGGAAATCCTCAAAACCCACAACGGACAGATCGTCACGGTTAAAAATAAACCCGTCCATCTGCGCGGCTGGAACATCGGCGGCTGGCTCAATATGGAGGATTTCATCAACGGCTTCGTCGGCGCGGAACACAATCTGCGCGCCACGATGGCTCGTATTCTTGGCAGAGACAAGGCGCAATTTTTCTTCGACCGCCTGCTTGACCATTTCTTCACCGAAGACGATGTCAGAGCGATGGCAAAACTTGGCGCAAATGTGATCCGCATCCCGTTTAATTACCGTCACTTCGAGCGGGATGATCAGCCCTTCGAATATCTCGAAGAAGGATTCAAACGCCTCGACCAAGCCTTTGCCTGGTGCTCCAAACACGGCATTTATGTCATCCTCGACTTTCACGCAGTGCAAGGCTGGCACAACCCTGACTGGCACAGCGACAATGCCCACGTACATATTTTGCTTTATCAGCACAAACACTTCCAAGACCGCTTTGTCGGTCTATGGAAGGAAATGGCGAAACGATATAAAGATCACCCCGCTCTTGCGGGCTACGACTTAATGAACGAACCCTGCACGCGGGTTCAATATGATGAATACGATTCAGATAATTACAACTGGGACGCATTGAACGCTGTCCATCGCAAAGCTGCTCAAGCCATTCGTGAAATTGATTCGAAGCACATCATTTTTGTCGAAGGCGATAACTTCGCCTGTGAATTTGATGGCCTGGATTTGACCTTCGACGACAACCTCGTGGTTAGCTCGCACGACTACATGTCCCCGACGGGCGGCGGCAATCCCTACCCTGGCGAAATTGACGGATTGTATTGGAACCGTGATATTGTCGCTGCGGAGTTTGGCATGCACAGCTGTACACGTCTTGCATTCAAACACCACAAGCCGATCTTCGTTGGTGAATTTGGCACCTGGTATGCGGGCTACCCCGAAGCCATCCACTACCGGGCAGCCGCGCTTGACGACCAGCTCGGCGTGTTCGAGTCAGCGGGTGTCCATTGGGCGGTGTGGACGTGGAAAGATATCGCTTCGATGGGCTCCTATAACTTGAACCCCGATTCGGACTACGCCCAGCTCATTCAGCCTGTCATGAAGGCGAAAAAGGAAGCCGCAGACTGGGAAGGGGAAATGCCCAGAGGCACGGTAGCAAAGGCGTTGAAAAATTCCGCAGACGCGATCGATGCCTATTTAGCACAGAGCAATCTCAACGTCCAAATCGAGAGGCGCTGGTTCGCGCAATACACCCTTTTCGGTTATCTCGCGCAATTCCTGCAAGTCCCGTATGCGAATCTGTTCAAGGATAAATCAGAAAAAGAATTGGACGAAATGCTCAGCGCGTTCGCGTTGAAGAATTGCGTCGAAAATAAAATCATCACAAAGGTATTGAAGAAGCATCTATGACAACCTATACATTCCCACATAATTTTCTTTGGGGCGCAGCAACCGCGTCGTATCAAGTGGAAGGCGCGTGGAACGAAGATGGTAAAGGCGAGTCGATCTGGGATCGTTTCAGTCATACACCCGGCAAGATCGAGGATAATTCCACAGGCGATATTGCCTGCGATCATTACCACCGTTATGAAGAAGACATTGCACTCATGCGCCGTCTTGGGTTGAAAGCTTACCGCTTCTCCACTGCTTGGGCGCGCGTGCTGCCCAATGGACGCGGACGCTTGAACCCCAAAGGACTGGATTTCTATGATCGTTTGGTGGATTCATTATGCGCAGCGAATATTGAACCGTTCCTAACTTTATATCATTGGGATTTGCCGCAAGCGCTTCACGAAGAGGGCGGCTGGACAAACCGCGATGTGAGCTATGCCTTTGCCGATTATGCCGCGTTGATGGTCAAACGGCTCGGCGACCGTGTGAAATACTGGACGACCTTCAACGAGCCGAGTGTGGTCATGTTCGACGGCTATCTGGTTGGCGAACATGCCCCGGGGATCCAAGATCCGCGCGCCGCCTATCAAGTGGCACATCATTTGCTGGTTGCGCATGGGCTCGGTGTACAGGCCATTCGGGGTGCAAATTCAAAGGCGGAGGCGGGCATCGTGCTCAACTTGTGGATGGCGGATGCCGTCAGCGAAGACCCTGCCGATGTTGCCGTGGCAGATGCGGCGTGGGAAAGAAGCGAGACTCTTTTCCTTGACCCGATTTTTAAAGGACATTATCCAACCGCCGCGTATGAACTGGTCGGCGAGGACATGCCGAAAATTCAAAACGGCGATATGGCATTGATCTCACAGGAACTGGATTTTGTTGGGATCAATTTCTACTCGCGTAATCTGTTTAACGCGCAGGGACAGATTGACTCTGTGCCAGGTTCTGAATATACCGAGATGGGCTGGGAAGTTTGCGCGCCCGCCCTGCGGCGGATGTTGGTGAAGATAAACCGCAATTACAAACTGCCGCCAATTTACATCACCGAAAATGGATCGGCGTTCAAAGATGAGGTTAGCACAGACGGAAAAGTCCACGATCCGCGCCGACTTGATTACTTGAAGCAGCACTTCATCCAGACCCGCCTCGCCATGCAGGACGGCGTGGATGTGCGCGGCTATATGGTCTGGTCTCTGCTGGATAATTTCGAATGGGGGCACGGTTATACAAAACGCTTCGGGCTTGTGCGTGTGGATTATGAAACGCAAAAACGTACCGTCAAAGATTCAGGCGAGTGGTATGCCGAAGTGATAAGAACAAATTCTGTGGCGGAATAGTTTTCCTGCCGCCTGAATTACGGGTTTAAGGTTGAGGGTACCCGTGTAAATTCCAAACCCTATAACCTCCAAATCATTTTATGGAGGCTCCGAATGGGACACCACAACGAACACGAAGAAGGACATCTGCACGACCATGGCCATGATCACAACCACGGACATTCGCATTCTGATAAACCCTTCTTCGCGTGGATTCAACATCTCTTCACCCCGCACTCGCATGGGCATCAGCAAGCCGCTCTCGATCCCAACCTTGCCACCGACCGCGGCATCTGGGCATTGAAGGTTTCACTGGCTGGTTTGCTGGTGACTGCCGTCTTTCAAGTGGCTATTGTCATTGTCAGCGGAAGCGTGGCTCTGCTCGCCGACACCATCCACAATTTTTCGGATGCGCTGACAGCCATTCCGCTTGGGTTTGCATTCTGGCTTTCCCGCCGCGCAAGGAATAAACGCTACACATACGGCTACGGACGCGCCGAAGATATTGCAGGTGTCATCATTGTCCTGATGATTGCCTTCAGCGCTTTTGAAGCCGTTCGTCAATCTGTTTTGCGTTTCATCGAGCCAATGCCCATTCAAAATCTGGAATGGGTCGCTATTGCCGCCGTGATCGGCTTCATCGGCAATGAACTTGTGGCGGTCTTCCGAATCCGCATCGGCAAGGAGATCGGCTCCGCCGCGCTCATCGCCGACGGTTACCACGCCCGTACTGACGGGTTCACCTCGCTGGCAGTTCTTGCTGGCACAATCGGTGTCTGGCTCGGTTATCCGATCCTTGACCCGATTATCGGCATGGGGATTGGCTTTGCCATCATTGGCATTGTCTTGCAGACCGCAAAAGATATGTGGCATCGCATGATGGACGCGGTTTCGCCTGAACTCTACGAAGAGTTCAAACATGTCGCCTCACATGTGCATGGCGTCAAAGATATTCACAACGCCGCAATCCGTTGGGTGGGTCATCGCCTGTGGGGTGAAATGCATGTCACTGTGGATTGCAAATTGACCGTTCTGCAGGGACATTTCATCATCGAAGAAGTGCGCCATGCCCTCTTCCATGAATTCCCTGCCTTGGTGGAAGTTGTCGTCCATGCCGACCCATGCGAATGTGACCAATCCATCGAATACCATCCCACCGCGCATCATCACTTCCTGTCAGTAGCGGATTAATGAATGATCGAAACAGGCGTCTCCTACTTTGCCAACGGCTGGCTTCACCACTTCGAGCGTGATCTTGAGGATATTCTCGCGCATCATTGCACATACCTCGTACATTGTTTTAGCGAAAACGAACTCATCTTCGCCCGCAAACGTACTGAAACCTTTTTCCGTAAAACGCGCGATGTGGGTATCGGCTGTTGGGCGAATCCCTGGGCAGTGATGGGACTCTTCGGCGGTGAGCAATTCAGCGCCTTCGTACCGCGCAACCCCGATGCCTGCCAAATTCTTTCCACAGGGCAACGCGCTCCCGCGGCTTGTCCTTCTGCTGATGAGACCAAAGCCGCCATGAAACTTTGGATCGATATGGCAATCGATTTCGGCGCCGACACCCTCTTTTGGGATGAACCGCATCTCTACATTCCAGATTGGGATGACCTGCACTTCGCCTCAGACGATGCCTTTGCCTGCTTCTGTCCGAGATGCCGCGCCTCATTCCAGAGTCGATTCGGTCAACCCATGCCAGACAAAATAACTGCCGAAATGAAAATCTTTCGCGAAGACCTGATGGTGGACTTTCTGACCGAGATGATCGGCTATGCCAAAGACAAAGGCGCGCGGAACGCCATCACGTTATTACCCGTGGATGATGAAGCGAATGAATCCCTCTCGTGGAGCCGCATCGCCGACATTCGCGGGCTGGACATTTTCGGCACCGACCCATACTGGTTCCTGCACGACAAAAACTGCAAAGAGTATGTCTCTTTGCAAATGAAACGCACCATGGATATTTGTGAGCCGCGCGGTTTGACGCCGCACTTTTGGGCACAGGGGTTTGGGATCCCGTCAGGCAGGGAACATGAACTCGAAGCAGGGTTTAGCCTCGCCGTGGAAAGAGGCGCGAAGTCAATTGCCGTGTGGGGCATGCATGGCAACTCCGCCTGGGATGGGGCGTCCGAAAACCCCGAAGTCGTGTGGAATGTGGTTGGAAAAACGTTTGGAAAATTGAGATCACAATGAAAAAAATTTGGAACCTCCCTAAAGTTGATCTGTTGCCCTTCTCCGAAGTGAAGGAGAAAAGCCCTGTTTTACTCGTCACATCCGCGCCTGCGTGGAATGCAGTGAAAAATAATTTACACGGGTTGAATATCGTGGACACCATTGAAGTGACGGAAGCAACCACCGATTATTGGGATGGTCTTCAATTGTCAATCGAAAATCGTAAACCTGAAATCATCTATGCTGTGGGCGGCGGGCTCACTGCCGATGCTGCGAAATATTTCGCTTCCAATTTCAACCTGCCGCTCGTGGTTCTTCCAACCGCCCTCTCGGTGGATGCGTTCATTACCGCCGCATCAGGCATCCGCAAAGATGGTTGCGTGTACTACATCGAGACAAAAGTGCCCGAACGCCTCATCCTGGACTTTGAAACGATCGCCAAAGCCCCAGCTTTTATCCGCGCCGCAGGCATCACCGACGTGATGTCGATTGCCACAGGCGCATGGGATTGGAAGTTCGCGCACGAGCAGGGCAAAAACCCGCAAGGCATGGAATTCATTCCGTGGGTGTATGACAACGCCCAATCCATTTTGAGCGGTGTACTCGATTGCGCCGAAGCCGCAGGGCGCGGCGACGCAGATGGACTTAAAACTTTGTATGATTGTTTGGCAATGGAAGTCCAACTCTGCAATCAGGTCGGTCACTCCCGCCCCGAAGAGGGAAGCGAACACTACTTTGCCTACGCCGTCGAAAACGAAATGGGGCACGGCCTCCCGCACGGTGACCTGGTCGGCCCTGCAATTTTGCTCATCGCCAAATTGCAGGGACAGGATATTTCCAAATTGGAGCAGGCATTGAAAGCCTGCCACGTGCCGCTGGATAACATCCCGCAAGACATGATCGACCGCACCCTGAAAATTTTGCCCGAGTATAGCAAGAAGCATAATTTGTCGTTTGGCATTGCACATACCTTATGACTACGTGCCAAACGCAAACTGGAGAAGCCCCATGACATTACGAATCGCATTTGCAGGGACAGGCTATATCAACAAGGTCCACGCCCAGGCGGCACAGAACCTGGGCGTGGAATTGACTGCTGTCGTAAATCACAAAACCGACTCAATGATCGAGTTTGGTAAACGCTTTGACATCACGCGCCAATATGAAAACGTGGAATCAATGCTCAAAGAAGGCGGCGTGGATGCGCTGGTTGTTTCAACACCAAACTATCTCCATGCGCCGCAAACGATTGCCGCTTTGAATGCAGGTGTCCATGTGATGGTCGAGAAGCCGATGGCTATGAACGCCGCCGAAGCGGAGCAGATGAACGAAGCCGCGGAGAAATCTGGCGCAACGTTGATGGTGGCGCACTGCTGGCGTTTCGACCCCGATGTGTTGTGGTTGAAGGAGCAATCATCGAAACTCGGCAAGATCATCCGCACGAAGGGCTATGGCGTGCATACCCACTGGGGGCCCTCGGGCTGGTTCACGCAAAAAGAATTTGCGGGCGGCGGTGCCATGGCGGACATGGGCATCCATGCGCTGGACACCGCAAGATTTTTATTGGGCGACCCGCAGCCTGCTTCCGTTTACGCAAAGATCGGAACGTATTACAAAGATTTCGATGTGGACGATACAGGCGTCATCATCGTTGAATGGGATAACGGCGCGACATCGTACATTGAATCGGGTTGGTGGCAGCCGCACGCAGACGGTCCCGAAGCGGCGACACAGTTGTATGGGTCGAAAGGCTTCGGGCAGTTGTTCCCAACCAAACTGATTCTGCCCAACGAAAAAGAACAAAAACTGGACGAGATCGAATCGGGTTTTGAATTCCCGCGCAAGGAACATTGCCCGCAGAGTTTGTACGATAATCAGTTTAAATATTTTGTCGATTGTGTTGAAAAAAAGCAAAAGCCAAATCCTGGCGGCATGGAAGGACTCATAAATATGAAGGTTGTGGATGCGGCGTATGAGTCGAGCCGTACGGGAAAAGTAATCAATATCAAATGACAGCAGACGACCGAATACGGATAGTAAGGCTAATCATAGTCCGTTGTCAGCGGTCATCCGTTAGCGAACGAAACCGAAAAAGGTATCCATGAAAATCTGTATCGTCGGTGGCACAGGTAACATCAGCCAGCCCATCGTCAAACTTTTACTCGAAAAGGGACATGACGTCACCCTCTTCAATCGCGGGCAGAAAGCGCAAGCGCCCGAAGGTGTACGTATCATCACAGGCGACCGTCACAACCGCGAAGACTTCGAGCGCAAGATGCAAGCGGAGAAATTCGACGCGGCTATTGACATGATCTGTTTTACCGCCGAAGACGCGGCTTCGAGCGTACGCGCCTTTCGTGGTGTGGGCTGGTTCGTGCAAACATCCACCACCTGCACGTATGGAATCCAATACGATTACCTGCCCGTGGACGAGACTCATCCTTTACGACCCAACACCGAGTATGGACGCAACAAGGTGGCGGCGGATCATGTCTATCTGGAAGCGTATCACCGCGAGAAATTCCCTATAGTTATCATCAAACCATCCACCACCTATGGACCCGTGCAGGGGATGCTGCGCCAGATCTGCTGGGATTTCTCGTGGATCGACCGCGTCAAAAAAGGCAAACCCGTCATCATCTGCGGCGATGGCTTTGCCATTCATCAACACCTTCACGTGGACGATATCGCCCATGCCTTCGTTGGTGTCATTGGCAAGGAACATACCATTGGGCAGACGTATAACGCCGTCAACCGCGGATTTTATACATGGTTTGATTATCACAAACTGGCTGGCAAAATCCTCGGCAAAGAAGCGGAACTTGTCGGCATTCCATTTGAAGGCCTGAAACGACTCAACGTCCCAGATATGGGCATTCTCGAAGATGAATTTGCCTATAACGATTACTACTCGTCTGAAAAATTGTTCCGCGATGTGCCAGAGTTCCGTCCGCAGATTTCGCTGGAGCAAGGCATGACCCAGGTCTTTGAAGTGATGGAAGACGAAGGACGTATTCCTAATTCTGATGAACTGAGTTGGGAAGATGAAATCATTGCAAAATATGGAAAGTTGTATCAATAAGGAGACCTATGAAGATCACAGTCATCGGCGGAGGCTCGACTTATACTCCCGAACTTGTAAACGGATTTCTTGCCAGAATTGATTCGCTGCCCATCAAAGAGCTTTGGTTGATGGATATTGACAGGCAACGGCTTGACATTGTCGGCGGGTTTGCGCAGAGAATGGTGAGGGCGAAGGGAGAGCCCTTTAAGGTGATCCTGTCCACGGTCCAGAAAGAGGCGATTGCAGGCGCTTCGTATGTCACCACGCAATTGCGAGTCGGCATGATGCCCGCCCGTCGCGGGGATGAATATCTCGGTCTGCGGCACGGTTTGATCGGACAAGAGACGACAGGCGTGGGCGGCATGGCAAAAGCATTGCGTACCATCCCTGTGATTCTCAGCATTGCCAACGATATTCGTGAAGTCGCGCCTGGCGCGCTGCTTGCCAATTTTACAAATCCTGCTGGGCTTGTTACCGAAGCGTTGAATCGATATGCGCCCGATGTGCCTGCTGTGGGTGTGTGCAATGTGGGCATCACCACCAAGATGGAAATTCTTGAAGGACTTGAGAAAGTCACAGGCAAAAAGATCGAAGACAATCACGCGGTGTTGAACACACTTGGGTTGAATCATCTTACCTGGCATCGCGGCTTCACTGTGGATGGCGAAGAGATGTGGCCATATATTTTCCCCGCTTATCTTGAAGAAATGAAAAAAGAAGCCGAACCTGAATGGGACATCCGCACACTTGAAACGCTTGGCATGATCCCCAATTATTACCTGCAATATTTTTACTACACCGAAAAGAAATTCAATGAGCAAAAGAAATGGCCTCCCTCCCGCGCCGAGCAGGTGATGGAGATCGAAAAAGACCTGCTGCGCGATTATGCCGACCCGACCCTCACCGAACCGCCCGCAGACTTGATGAAGCGTGGCGGCGCGTATTACTCCACGCTCGCGACCCAACTGATCAACTCGCATTACAACGACCTCGGCGAAGTGCATGTGGTCAACACGCGGAATAACGGGGCCGTGAAGGAATATCCATCAGACTGGGTGCTGGAACTGCCCGCCAAAGTGGATCGAAACGGGATTCGCCCGCTTCCTGCCGACCCCCTGCCTGCTTCATGCTTCGGGCTTTTGTCTCAGGTGAAGATGTACGAACTGCTCACCGTCGAAGCTGCGGTGCATGGCGACCGAAACGCAATGTATCAGGCTCTGCTTACCAATCCGCTTGGACCGAGTGCAGATCAAGTTCAAAAAGTGATGGACGATATGCTTGAGGTCAACAAGCAGTGGCTGCCACAGTTCAACTGATGGACAGCGTCCTATGGTCTGCGGTCAGTGAAATTGCCAAAGGAGAATTGAATGACAATTTATGAATTTGCGACCAGCACGAAAACGCGGGTGATGTATGGGCTGACCAGTTTGGGTGTGGCAACGCCAGTCGAAGCGATTTCAGGCATCGTGGCGTTCTATATTGTTGATGTAAAAAATCTGCCCGCCACATGGTACGCAACTTTTTGGTTTTTTTACACGCTGTATAACGCAATCAATAATCCCGTGCTGGGATATTTTTCAGACCGCACGCGCTCACGCTGGGGCAGGCGGCTGCCTTACGTTCTATTCGGCGGCTTGCCCTATGCGGTTTCATTCGCGCTCATATTCAGCATCCCTTTCGATGGAAAAGACAACCCCATTGCCCTTTTGACATGGTTTGGCGCGGCCATTGTCATTTGGGAGGGGCTGTATACCGCTCTTGCTACAGGCTATTATGGATTGCTTCCTGAAATGTTCAGCACGCATGAAGAACGCACAGATGCCGCCGCAAAGATGAATATTTTCCAAACGGTCGCATTGGTGCTGGGTGCGGCTCTCCCGCCTTTGCTCGCACAGATATTGGGCTGGAGCGGTATGGCGACCGTGCTGGCGGTCATCTCGCTGATCGCCATCTATATTGGGTATCCCTTTTTATTCGAACGGAAAGATTTGAAGACCGATACAAGCTTCCCGTTTCTCAGTTCCTTGAAGGCAACCTTTTTTAATAAGAGCTATCTCATGGTAACAGGCTCGCAAGCCATGCGCTTCTTTGGGACGGGTGTTCTGCAAACTGGTATTCTTTTCTATTTGAAATACAGCCTGAAAGTGGACGAGGGGCTGGCGACGGTCATTCTGGGTATTGCGTTTCTGATCGCCATGTTCTCGTTGTATCCCTGGCGCAACTGGGTGGCAAACAAAATCGGCAACCGAAAAACACTGATGCTCGCGCATGTTTTCATGATTCTTGGAATCGTGCCGATGGGGTTTTCACCCAATATCTATTTCACCTATGCAACTGCTGTCATCGTTGGTGTTGGTCTTGGCGGGCTTGTGTTGATCGGCGATGTGATCCTGTCTGAGGTGATCGATGAGGATGAAGTGAAGACGGGTCACCAGCGCGCAGGCATGTACTTTGGCATGAGCGGTTTTATCATCACATTGAGCGGATTGCTGGTCTCGTCTGTCTTTGGGCTGGTCATGCCTGCCTTTGGCTACGATACCCTTCTCGATGTGCAGCCTGTCTCGGTGGAAATGGGCTTTCGCATCTTCCTGACCGTCCCAACATCCGTCGGCTTTTTATTGGCTATTTTTTTCCTGTGGCTGTATCCATTGCATGGGGATTATCTGAAAAAGATTCAGGATACTTTAAAGAAGAAGCGGGAGGGAACGTAAATGCGCTATTTTCTCGGCATGGATGTTGGCTCGTCCAAAACTCATGCGTTAATCGTGAGTGAGACGGGTCAATGCGTTGCGTTTGGGAAAGCGTGGGGCGGAAACCACCAAGGTGTTGGGTACGATGGACTTGAAAATGTACTGCGCGAGTCGTTGGCGGGCGCGCTGGAAATGTCAGGCGTGGATAAGGCTCATATCGCTGGAGCAGGCTTCGGCGTGGCAGGATACGATTTTCCATCCGACCGTGAGGCGCATTTGCAGGCGATCTCATCGCTGGGGTTATCCTGCCCCGTTGAAGTTGTCAACGACGGCTGGAATGGACTGCTGGCTGGCGCGACGCGCGGAGTTGGAGTCAACGTCACTGCGGGGTCATCGAACAACTGCCGCGGGCGGAATAAATATGGAAAAAAAGGGCGCATTGTTGGCAACGGCGCGCAGTTCGGTGAACAAGGCGGTGCGATTGAAATTGTCCAGCGCGGCTTGCAGATGGTAAATTACGCGTGGATTAAACGCATCCCGCCGACGGCGCTGACAAAGATTTATCTCGAAGCGACCGATGCCACAAACGAAATGGATTTGATGGAAGGTTTATCGAACGAAAAATATCACTTGTTTCCATACCTTGCTGTGCAAGTGACAGAAGCCGCGCGTAACGGTGACACCGCCGCGCAGGAAATTATTCGCTGGGCGGGGGAGGAGCTTGGCTGGCTGGCGGTTGCGGTGGCGCGTCAGATCGAAATGGAAAATGACGAAGTGGAGATCGTTCAATCGGGCAGCGTGTTCGAGGCAGGCGACATCATCATCGAACCAATGAAAGAAATTGTGATGAAACATCTACCCAACGCAAAATTGATTCGGCTCGTTGGTCCACCCGTGGTGGGCGCGGTCATCCTTGGCATGGAGCAGGCGGATTTCGATGGCTATGCCATCCGCAATAAAATGACGAATACGGCAAAGGAGATTGTCATATGAAAATTGGGTATGCACAAACAACCATCACGCCCTCGCTGGATAAACCCGTTTTCCTGGCAGGCTTTGGCAACGACCGCCGCGCGCAAACCATCCACGATGATCTGTATGCGCGCGCGCTGGCCATTCAAGATGAACAGACCACCATCGTGCTGACCGCGCTGGATCTGATCGGCTTCTTCCGCCCGTATGTATACGAAGTGATCGCGAGCATCCAATCTCCTGATGTTTCCATCGTCATTGCCTCCACACACACGCACCACGGTCCAGATACGATGGGTTTGTGGGGACCCGACCAAAAGACCAGCGGCGTGGATTTGGAATATCTGTCCGCACTCCAGAAAAAAATAGCGGATGTAATTCACGCTTCTCTTTCTGCACTCGAGCCTGCCTCCGTTAAGTGGACTTCCGTCCACACCTCAGGCTTGATCAAGAATGCCCGCGATCCTGAGATCATCGACGACGAATTGACGCTCTTGCAATTCGTAAACGGCGATGGCAAACCGAAGGTGACACTGTTCAACTATCCCTGTCATCCCGAAGTGTTGTGGGATATGAATCCCAACATCACATCCGATTATGTCCACAGCCTGCGCGAAGAGACCGAAAAGCAGACAGGCGCTCCGTGCATCTTCTTCTCTGGCGCATTGGGCGGCATGTTGACTCCTGATGTAAAAGATCATTCTTTTGACGAGTCAGAATTTATGGGGCGGAAACTGGCGGAGGAGGGGTTGAAGGCGCTTCGCGCAGTTGACAGTGGGCAGTTGACAGTAGTCAGTTTTGAAAAACGTCTTATCAAAGCCAAACTCACTAACATCCTGTATAAACTTGCCTTCGGGAGAAAACTCCTGCCTGATGTACGCGATGCAATGGGTTATATCACCACCGAAGTCAACCTCATTAGAATCGGCGGGTTGTGGCTGGCAACTGTCCCAGGGGAGTTGCTGCCCAAGTTGGGCTTGCAGCTTAAGGCGTGGATGAAAGAGGCGGGGGCGCAGGTCACAGGCGTGATCGGGCTGGCGAACGACGAGTTGGGCTACATCCTGCCTGTGGAAGATTTCAAGTACCCGTGGAATCCGTTCAAGCCTGGAAAGCATTACGAAGAGACGAATTCGATCGGCAAGGGAATCGCGCCGAGTGTGATGGATGCGCTGCGTGATGTCATTGCTTCGTCGCCAAAGGACGGCTCCTCGCAATGACGAAGATCACCATCATCGGCGGCGGGTCGTACACATGGGGTCCCACTTTCATGCGCGACATTTTCGCCACACCAGAGCTGGCTGGTTCGACGATCGTTCTGCATGATATTGCCCAAGACCGTATGGACTTGGTATATGCGCTCGGACAAAAGATGATTCAGGATTTCAAGCTGAACTTTCATCTTGAAAAAACGCTCTCGCTCGAAGATGCCCTGCAAGGCGCAGACTTTGTCATTCTCACCATCACCACTGGCAGGCTTGATTCCATGCGCCCTGACCTGGAGATTCCCGCCAATTGTGGAATCAAGCAATCGGTGGGTGACACCACGGGTCCAGGCGGGCTGGCGCGAGCCTTGCGGAATATTCCCGTCGTTGCCGAGATCGGGCGTAAAGTGATGGAGATCTGCCCGAACGCGCTCTTTCTCAATTACACCAATCCCATGACCGTACTGACACGCACGCTTGCCATGCAGGGCGTGAAGGTGGTCGGCTTGTGTCACGAGTGGATCGGTGTGCGCGAAAAACTGGCGCAAATTTTTAACACCCAGCCCGAGAACGTCACTGCGAAAATTGCGGGCGTCAATCATCTCATCTGGGTTACGGATCTATATGCCGATGGCAAACGTGTATGGCATGAAATCCCTGCCATCACCGAAAAGATTCTCAACAACGAGATCAAAGTAGATGAAGAAGATACTTCCGTTTTCACGGACCATGCCAAAGTGAAATCCACCTTGTTCAAGTTGTACGGCGCTCTTCCCGCCGCAGGAGACCGCCACATTGCCGAGTTCTTCCCGCACTTTATCAACGAGGCCACGAACTGGGGTGCGGACTATGAAATCAAGTTGACCAGCATTGAAGACCGAAAAACGCTCGAAGCCTATGCAAAGATGATGATCGAGTCTGTGCTGCGCGGCAAGACTGACCTAAAGCCATTCATGGCAGATATCTCCACCGAAGCCGCGAACAAGATCATCCGCGCTGTAACCAATGGTGAAACGTATGTTGGCATTATGAACCTGCCCAACACAGGGCAAATTGGAAATTTGCCCTACAACGTTGTGGTTGAAACCTACGGCGTCATTGACGTAACAGGCGCGCATGCCACCGCCTATGGCGAAGTTCCTGTGGGCGTGCAGAACATCTTGCAGAAGCATGTCTTGAACCAAGAGATGACCGTCCAAGCCGCGCTGGGCGGAGATTGGGGTTTGGCATTGCAGGTCTTATTGAATGATCCGCTCTCGAGCCGTTTGGCCATTGCACAAGCAAAGCAAATGTTGAATGAATTACTCGAAGCGAACAAACAATACCTGCCATATTTCTTTCAATCGTAAATCTGAAATCCAAAATCGTACATCGAAGAAGGAGAATCCTATGTCTGAATTAGCAATCTTAGGCGGAAGCAAAACCCGAACTGAACCATATCCACAATGGCCTGTGTGGGATCAACGCGATCTTGATGCTGTGACGGAAGTGATCAAATCCGGGCGCTGGGGTGGGTATCCATACCCCGGACCGAAGACAGCAGAACTGGCGAAGAAATTTGCCGAGTTGCAGGGCGGCGGCTATGCTGTGCCAATGACGAATGGAACGATCACCATGGAAGTGGCGTTACGCGCGGCGGGTATCGGCTGGGGCGACGAAGTCATTGTCCCTGCATATACGTTTCAGGCAACGGCATCCGCCCCAATGGGAGCAGGAGCGATTCCCGTCATCGTTGATGTTGACCCGAATACCTATTGCCTTGATGTGAAAGCGGCAGAGAAAGCCATCACGTCGAAGACGAAAGCCATCATCCCGGTCCACCTCGGCTCGAACATGGCAGACATGGATGCCATCATGGCGCTGGCGGAGAAACATAACCTGATCGTCATCGAAGACTGCGCTCATGCGCACGGCGCAAAGTGGCGCGGCATGGGCGCAGGGACAATCGGTCACTTCGGATCGTTCTCATTGCAGTCGTCGAAGACGCTGACTTCGGGTGAAGGCGGGATCTTGCTGTGCAAGTCGGCGGAGCATGCCGCGCTGGCAGCTTCAATCATCGACTGCGGAAGGCCACATGCCTTGGGCGGTGGCGGCGAAGATTACGCCAATGGGCTGGCTGTGCAGGGCGGGAATTTCCGTTTAAGCGAGTTGCAGGCAGCAATAGCTCTGGCCGGCATTGAACGCTTCCCTGGGCAGGCAAAACAACGCGAAGAGATGGCGGCATACATGGACGAAGCCTTGAGCGAGATCCAAGGTGTGCGCGTGTTGAAACGGGATGAGCGTCACACCACACGCTCGTTCTATCGTTACATCTTTGCCATTGACCCCGCTACCTTCGGTGTGGAGCATGATGTCTTATGCGGCGCCTTGGATGCCGAAGGTATTGATTGCTGGACTGGCTACGAAGCCATGCACAACTATGAACTGTTCCAGCCGCAGAAGTCGAAACTTGCGGTACCGAATGCCTTCCCGCAATATTTCGATTTCAAGAAGATGGACCTGCCTGAAGCCACCCGTGCCTGCGAACACGAAGCGGTCTGGCTGGATGAAGCCATCTTCCGTGCAGGGACAAAAGGTGTGGACGATGCCGTTGCGGCGATCAAGAAGATCCAGAAGAATGCTGAAGAGTTGAATAAAGCGGCTCAATCTTTAAGAGGGAAATAACCCTTAATATTTGCTGGGGAGAAGGAAATTGATCTGAAGTAAAAAGCAGCAGAGCTTATCTCTGCTGCTTTTTACTATCAGCACCTTGTGAGAAGCGTTGATGTTGAATATCTCTTACGGCTTGCACGCGCTTGTAACAATTCCAACTTAATAGAATGCCTGCTGTATTTGGTAACTTATTTCTGAAGCTGAAACCTGATAGTACGCCGGAGAAGAACATGCCCGACAAAGCGTAAGTCCTTCATGTTTTACTTCCCGCTCGTTCATAATTTCCTCCCCACAAATATCACAACAAACCCGCACACCAGGTCTCGATACGATCTTTTCCACTGACGTGACAAGTTCTATTTCAATGAAAGTGAACATCTCTTCGTCTGGCATGGTCTGATATGCCTGCATTTGGACAAAGTAATGACGCGGTTCGTTGGGAGCATATCGATAGGCCCGCTCGCGGATATCCAATGCAGGGGCAACGCGGATGGTTTTTCCCGTCTTCGTATCCACAAAGGTCGCAGCGACCTTGCCGTAATCTTCCACTCGCAGTGTTCTGTGACCGACGGTGCAGCCTGTGGCAGCAATGACTCCATCTACAAAACAGCCATCCGTCTCAGAGATGATGAGCAACTCTTTCCTTTTCGGGGGCTCAGTGAAATTAAGCGCTTTCATCCCAGCCATACCAATCCGTGCGCCAAGTATCTGGCGCGGACAAAGGTGGTCATGGTCTTGCATGGATTTTTCAAGGATTTGGACAAGGTTCATGGAGATATCCTTCAAGCGGTAAATACTTTTATATTTCCATCATCTGTTATTTCGATGCGCAAAACCTGCAAAGGTTTCACGGCGGGACCATGTATTACATTCCCTGCTTCATCAAAACTGGAATTGTGGCAGGGACATGCAAAGCCAGTTTCGTTGGGTTCAAGAGTGCAGCCGAGATGGGTGCAGGTCAGGCTTAGGGCGGTGTATCCGCTTTCAGTGTGGATGAGAAGCGCGGGGATCTCTGGTATGGATGTGCGCGAGCCGAGGGGGTAATTGTCCGCGGAGCCAATGTCAAATTCTGTTTTGCGCTTGGGCTCGGATTCATAGGAAAGAAAGCGAAGCAAACCGCCAGTGACTAGCACGCCGCTGAGGTAAAGAAAACCATTGCGGATGAGTTTGAGGAAATCGCGGCGGGAAAGATCAGTCATCTTATTTTTCCACTGCGTGACATTCATGGCAGTAATGGGATTCCTGCTCATCAGGCTTTTGTTCACAGGCGGTTCCCATTACAGGGCGGAAAGTGAAATATTGATTGGTTGCTTTGCCGATCATTTCATAGGTTCCATCAGGTAAAACTTTTGTGTTCCAAAGCGGCTCGCCTTTTTCGGTGACGATGATGGTGTCGCCGAGCTTCAGATCCTTAATGGGGTTGAGGAAGGCAAGCGTGAAGGCAATGTCATTGGGGTCAGTCAGCGTTTTGGTAAGCGGAAGTTCTTCCAGCGTTCCATGACAAGTTTTGCATTGCACATACTCAATGGATGCTTGATCGTTGTGAATGTCGCCATCGCCCATCACTTCAGAGCGGGTATGGCAATCCACACAGTCGAGGGTGTATTCGCATTGGGTGAACTGCGCGATGGGTTGATAGTAATCATCAATGCGTTGCGTGGGGTGGTCTGTGCGCTCGACGAAGGTCATCGTCCGCAAATCATAATTACCACGGTTATGACACGCGTTACATTGGGTATAAGGTATGGCGGTTGTGAGCGTATGTTTTTTAGTCGAGTGGCATGCCGCACAACCGGTCTCACGCGCATAGGCTTCCCCTTCGCGCGGTTCTGCATGAAGATGACAGCTCAGGCATTCCTCGCCGAACTTTTGGATGGACGGATGGGCTTCATCGACAGGGTTGAATGTCTCGAGAGATGAAATTCCCGTCTTGGATTGTTCATCGATCACTGCTTGGATGCCGAAATGCGCATTGAGGTCTGTCTGCGCGCCAAAGGTATAGCGGATACTGGCAATCGCGCCCGCATAGGTGGATTGAACGCTGGTCATCACACGCTGAATGTGATGACGATCATCCGCTTCGCTGCCACTGTGACAGTTGCTTCCGCCACACGAGGCTTCGACTACGCTGAAGTCGGATGGATTCGCTCCGCCGCGCATGGTGCTGTGCGCCAGGTCCGCGTTGAGCGCGAGTCTTTCGCCGCCGTGACAACTGACGCAACCGAATGTGTCCGCAGGATGTGATGCGCTAATCTCGGGCAGGTCCACGTGGCAGGTGAGGCAGTATTCGGTTTCGCCAGAGAGTGTTGGGGTGAGGGAGATGGGAGCGGGTTGGCGTGAGTCGTTCCACCATAGAAAGGAAAGCGCTGCGAGAAGAAGCCCCGACGCAATCAAAAGTAGAAAGTGGAAAGTGGTGGGTTTATTTTGCATTGGCGAGTAAGGTTAATAGAATAACGATAAAAGACACCAATCCAATTGTGATTTGCGCGAAGCGGTTGGATTTTGGGAACCATGTGCCGATGTCAGAGTCTGCGGGTTTTGGGAAGATGTAGGGGATGAG
Organism: Anaerolineales bacterium; assembly: GCA_014860805.1. GTDB lineage: Bacteria > Chloroflexota > Anaerolineae > Anaerolineales > Villigracilaceae > Villigracilis. The sequence continues at coordinate 9,028 of JACZJB010000245.1, read as the reverse complement.
GGCAACGAGGACAAGAATACCAATCGGGATGACAATCCCAAAAATAAACGGATCACCCCATTTCAGCATTTGTTGAACCCACAGGAAGAACCAGGGTGCTCTTGCAGATTGTGAAGCGGCTGCGCCAATTGCCGCAGGTGTGGTTGGCATGGCAGGCGCAATCGGAGCTGGTGCAAAGCTCGACAAGAGAATGAGCGCAATACCAATGACGAACATCGCCAACACTTCGCGGCGGACGAGTTCGTTGCGGGAAATACGGGCGTTATCTGTGCGTACTTGCGGCGGCGGGACGGCGATGCCTCCATCACGGCGAACGCGAAAGGCGTGCCACACGCCGAGGATGATGACGGGCAATGTCAAGCCGAAGATATGCCAGACATACATGCGCAGCAAGCCAGAGGTACATGCATCGCCTCCGCCGATGGCGATGCGGTGAAGGGCATCGCCGATGAGCGGGATGGTTTTGAGCAGGTTTGTGCCTGTCAACAATGGATAGCAAATGTCCACATCCCAGCGCAGGATGTAGCCTGTGAAATCAAGGAGAATGACAATGACAAAGAGAGTCAGCCCAAGCAGATAGTTGAATCGGCGCGGGTGGCTGTAAGCTGCGGTGAAAACGACGCGCAAAAGATGAATTGCCGAAACGATCAATAAAAGTTGTGCCGACCAGTAATGCAAGTTACGGATGAATCCGCCGAAAGGAACGAGGTAGGTGATGGTTTGAACCGAGAGCGCGGCTTCTTCTGGGTTTGGAATGTAGTAGAACATCTCCAGAATACCCGTCACGCCGAGAATGAGCATGAGGAAGATGGCTGTCCCGCCTGCGGCTAAGGTGTGCCGCCATCTTGCTTGTGCAGTTGGAATTGTTGGGGGATGGAGGTGATGAAAAAAAGAAGGGCGCATGGGAATTCTACAAATAATATCACTTCACGCTAAGGGATTTTTCGCATCTCTGCCCATGGATTGCCCAAATCATGGGCAGAGATGCTGGAGAATGTCGGCTTAACTTTTGATGGATGTTGCCCCTCGCATGTTGAAGGCAGGCAACTGCTTGTTGAGCAGAATCAGACTTCACGTCAGAAAGAGGCGGTGACCTTAATCGCCTGCATGGGCTGCTGCGGGAAGTTCATCCTCGAAGACGGGGAAGTATTTGGCGATCAATCCGAATGCCATGATGCCCGCGGCGAAGATGCCAATGGAGACGGCGACTTCTGGGAAGGTGGGGAAGTAATCCACGTTGCCCATGAAGGTTGGCATGTAGAAAAGCGGATCGGGGTGCTTGACAGCGAACCAGCTGACGTTGAATCGGTTGAGGATCATGCCAACGAGGACGATGATCGCGCCTGTGAGTAAAGCGTTGTTGCTGGTGCGATTCTTTTGGATGGAGAACCAGACGATGGGAGTGACCACGCCAATGAGTATTTCTGCCCAGAAGAGCACGCTCATGATGCCGCTGGTGAAGAGCAGGTCGAGTTCACCCGCTACAGCGAGTTCGCCAAATTTTAGCAAGGCGTAAACGCCGAGCGCAATCGGCAGACCTTTGGCAATTTTTTCCAACAAGTGAGTTTCAAGACCGCGTTGGAAGTAACGCGAGCTGAGCGACGACTCAAGGATGATCATTGCCATGCCAACAGAGATGGCTGAAGTAAAGAACATGATCGGTAGGATGGGCGTCCACCAGAGTGGGTGCAGTTTGGTCGGCTGGATGAGCAGAAGTGAGCCGAGGGAAGATTGGTGCAGGGTTGAAAGCACTACGCCGAGAATTACAAAGGGCATAATGAATTTGTGAATAAGGTGGGCGATATTGTGCAGTTTGGGGAAACTCTCCAGCACCACGGGCGCAAACTCAATGGCAAGTACAGTGAGATATAACATCACACAGATGCCGATCTCAAGCAGGACGCTGGTGTGATTCCAGTGGATCATCATGTACCAGATTCGCAGTGGTTGACCAAGGTCAACGAGCAGGGCGATGGCGACCATGATGTAGCCGAGGAAGGCCGTGAGGACAGACGGGCGCAGAAGCGGTTGGAATTCCTTGATACCCAGAATGTAGACCAGGCCTGCCATGAGAAAACCGCCGCTGCTGATAACCACGCCTGTGAACAGGTCGAAGCTGATCCAGAATCCCCAGGGATAGGAATAGCTCAAGTCACTGATGGCGCCGATGCCGAAGGCGTAACGCGCCATGGCGGTGACGAAGGCAATGCCCATGAGCGCAATCAGAACAGAAGGCAGAATGCCGATGCGAAGGAATTTTGGAAGCGTAATGTCTAGTTTCATTTGGTTTCCTCCGCCTTCTTCTCGGCTTCTTCCTTATTTTTGTTGTACAGGTTGACACCAGCTGCAACCCCGCTCAAGACTGCTCCCCAACTGAGCGCGAACGGAATGGTCATTGCCATCACCTTTTCACTGACTTCGTTGACAGGTGTTTCGGGAAGATCGGGCAAGCCCAAATCTGCAAACGGAACATGTGAAATGATCAGGTAGGATGTGCCGCCATTTTCATGTTCACCATACACATGCTGAATATATTTATCGGGATGTGCGGCGATGCGTTCATGTGCCTTCGCGATCAGTTCGTCACGGTCACCATACTCGAGCGCGTCGGTGGGGCAGGTCTGCACGCAGGCGGGTTCCTGTCCGTTGTAGATGCGCTGCGGACAGAAGGTGCATTTGTCGATGAACGCGCCGTCGATGATACCCTTGTCATAGTCGAAGTGCGGCACGCCAAATGGACAGGCGTTCATGCAATAACGGCAGCCGATGCATAGATCGGGATTGTACGTGACAGGACCATCTTCGGCTTTTGTGTACGCGCCGACAGGGCAGGCTGACATGCAGTCTGGGTGTTCGCAGTGCATGCAGTGATAGACCATCGTGCCGCGTTGCAGATCTGGAAACGTACCTGTGATACCAAGCCCAGCCACCCAGATGCGGGTCTTATCCATGTCGATGTTGTTTTCCACGCTGCATGCGACCATGCAGGCACGGCAGTCAATGCAGCGAGTGGCGTCAAAGAGATACGCGTGATGTTTGATTTCAGTCATGATATACCTCTACGCCTTTTTGACCGTGACAAAAGTCTGGCTCAATGCCTGCCCGCCGCTGATGGGGTCGGTGTAGGTCACATGGACAGCGGAGTCGCTCGCGCCAACGCCGTACGCTGTTTTCAGACCTTTGGAAAGATGTCCGTAGCCAGGGGTCATATAAACGCAGTCGGGGCGGATGGCCTGCGTTGCCAGCAATTGCGTGTGGATCTGCCCAACCTCGCTTGTGACTTCGACCCAGTCGTCGGTAGCCAGACCAAGCTCGGCAGCGGTTTGAGCGTTCATCCACATACGCGGTTCTTCTGAATATTTGTGAAGCAGTTGATTGTTCTGAGTCCCAAACTGGGTGGATGTTGCGATCTTGCCTGTCAACAGGAAGAATTGACCTTCAGCAGGTTGGGGTGGTTCATCCCATGTGGGGACGCCAGAGAAGCCAACTTTGGCAAGCGTATCGGAGAATAACTCGATCTTTCCACTTGGAGTGTTCCAAGTGAGTTCGCCGCTTTCTCCGCCGTGAGCTGCTTCGGGTGCTTCAGCATACCCTTTCGCTTTGACATCTTCCAGCGTAACGCCAAGCGGCTTGAGTTGCTGGCGGATGTAATCTTCTTCATCTTCGTATTGGAAGTAGTCGCCGAGTCCGAGGCGTTCGCCAAGCTGCTTGTAAATCCACAAAGCAGATTTGGCTTCGCCCTGCGGTTCGATCACTGGCTGGCGCAGGAAAACTTTATCGCCAACAGGCAGAAGCGGGTCATAGCGTTCGAGATAGGAAGCTTCAGGCAGAACAACATCGGAGAACCATGCGGTATCGTTGAGGACGATGTCCACGGTGACGATAAAATCCAATTTGCCAAAGGCTTCGATGGTCTTGCCGCGATCAGGCAGGGATTGAATCGGATTCTGGCGCGAGATGAACCAGCCATGCGCGTTATAGGGATCACCCTTAACAATATTGTCGCGCAGTTCCTGAAACACGCCGATCTTGAACGGCACAACGGGATATTTCCACGGCACGCCATCAAGACGCAAGGCAGAGATGCGCGGGTAGGCAGGTTGTGGGGGAGCGCCCAATGCGCCGCTTTCTTCGCTGCCCGCTTCGGTTAGCACCACGCCCCAGTTACCCATCAGTGCATTCAAGATGGTGATGGCGCGTTGGGTGTGGAATGAATTTACGAAGTTGGAGGTGCGCCAGCCGTTGTGAGCGAGTGCATGAGGAGCGGCGTCTGCAAATTCGTGTGCGATGCGCGTGATGGTTTCAGCGGGGATTCCAGTTAAAGGAGATGCCCATTCGGGGGTGTAGCGCGCAACTTCTTTTTTCAGTTCATCAAAGCCGATGGTATTCTTTTCAACAAAGGAGCGGTTGTATAACTTTTCACCGATGATGATGTTGAGCAAAGCCAAATGAAAGGCTAGATCATTTCCGGGTTTGATGGGCAGCCACTCGGTCGCTTTTGAAGCGGTCTTTGTGTAGCGCGGGTCGAGATAGACCACCTTCGCGCCGCGGTCAATCGCGGTGATCAAGTCATGTGTTTCAGAAGTTGAAATCGCCTCGAGTAGATTGCGTCCCGTCAACAAAATGTATTTGAGTTTGTCGTCGTAGATGCGCCCAGGTTCTTCCATGCCGTAGGTCATCGTGTTGGCGACGATCATGGCGTTGAAACACAGCGAGCGTTGCGTGCCGTAGTTCGGCGAACCAAATGCGTACAATAAATTCTCGAATAAAGGCTGGCTCAAATTATGCGTGGACGAAAAAACCATCGCTTCTGCGCCGTACTTGTTCTTGATCTCAGTCATCTTGCTGGCGACCAGATCCAGCGCCTCTTCCCACGAAGCCTGACGGAATTTGCCTTCGCCGCGTTTCCCTACTCTGATAAGAGGAGTCAACACACGGTCGGGATCGTAGGTGTTCATCAAGCCTGATTGCCCGCGCGGACACAGGTTGCCGCGTGAATGTGGGTGCTCGGGATTGCCATCCAGTTTGACAACGCGACCATCCACGACTTTGGCGATCAAGCCGCAACGCCACACACACATCTCGCACATGCTATGGACGAATCCATCGCCTTCCGCGTTGATGTGTCCCGCCGCACGTGCTGCCTGCGCCACCTTTGCGGGCAGCATTTGACCGAGAGCCAGCGCTCCCGCTCCTGCCGCGCTTATTTTTAGAAAATCTCTTCTTGAGATCGTTTTTGTCATAGAGAACTCCAGTGCTCAGTAATCAGTTACCAGAAACCAGTTTTCCACTGATTACTGCTCACTGCCCTTCCGTTGCCAGCCCACACGGTCGATCAAGTAGAACAACAACAGCGACATCAGCGCAAAAGTCAGAATCGTAAGGAATGGACTCAAGTTCCACAGGTCTGGCATGGTTGTATTGCCATAATTAGCAATGGCAGAGATCGCGGGGAACACTTTGTCATAAGTCAAGCCATAGATTACCGCGCCAACTAAAAAGCCGAACAAACCAGGGATGAGGTAATCTAATTTGCCTTCGCCTGCACCTGCTGCTGCCGTGCCAGGGCAATATCCACTGAGAGCCATGCCGAAGCCGAAGATGATTCCACCCACGAGATTGCCGACGATATACGTGGCAGGCACATTCGGGAAGGTGATAAGGCCCAGCCCTCGCAATGCGTACAGTCCGCTCATGGAAACCACCAATGCGGTCATCATGAACTTCAAAACGGTCATATCGGTAAAACGATAGACGTTGATGATCTTGTTGTATTTTGTTAAGCCAGCTTTGTTGAGCGAAAACCCAAAGAACACACCCAGCGCCAAAGCGATGATAAAGTTCGTCATGTCAGCCTCCTAGAAGCGTTTGCCGTAGATCAACAAGGCAGTGGGAATACCGCCCACGAACATGCCTGCAATGAACAGGAACGCCGCCGGAGCCAGCAACATACCACCTGAGATGGCGAGTCCGCTGGTGCAACCGCCTGCAATGCCTGCTGCGTATTCGAGCACGATCGCGCCGAAGAAGGCAATCAGCCAGCGCTTCCAAGTCTGTGCGCCGAAGATACGTTTCCATTGTTCGTCTGAATTGGCAGAGTCTTTCTTGCCCCATTTGAGTGTGCCGCTTGTAGCCGCACCGATCATGCCGCCGAAAAATATCCCAATCACCAACATGACGCCAACCGTGATACCCGGCGGCATGATGAAGTTAAAGTACATATTGTCAAACACCGCAGGGGCAACCGCTTTTCCAATCATGCCTGCAATGTTTTCAAACGCGCCAGAGGCACCGAGCAGGCTATTGCTTGCCCAAACAGCGGCAATGCCCACCAGTCCTAGCAGCACTCCCGCCACGTATGGCGACCACTCATCCTTGCGAATGTAATTCAGAATGAATTTCATGGCTTACTCCTCATCCTTTTTTGTCACGGCGTCCATCAGGTCGAGAACCTTGTCCGCTTTTTTGTTGTCCAAAACGTTCTTCAAAGACTTACGTGTGTCTGCTTTCAACGAAGCGATCTTCGGCAGCATTTCGACCACATCGGCAGGATACTCAGCATCCATAGCCTTGGTATCGCCAAATTTCACGTTGATGAATTTCTCGCGAGTCACAACAAATCCACCGCCGCCCACCAGCATTAAACCGATCATGCCCATCAAAATCATGTTGCCCCAGTTGGTCGGCGTTTTGCCGAGCACAATCTCTTCGTAATTGGCGGCATAGTCAATGGTGTTGGGATCGTCCACCACAACCTCGTTGCATTGATTGGATGAAGGAACGCTCGCAGCGGAATCCACACTGACAGTTGGCGCCTCAGACCCCGCCGCGGCAGGAGCCGAAGTCCCCGAGCCGACGGTTACGCCGAGAATATCCGCGTAAACCTTTGCGCGCGCATCCAGATCCGCCACGTGGCATTGCTGGCACGCGGCTTGTACGTCATCAAGCGGAGCAACCATTCCTTCGTGTGCGGCGGCTTTATCCGTCGCCTGGTTGTTGCCCGCGTGACAGATGTAGCAGAAATCGCCGAATGCATGAGACTGGTGCCACCCCGTCCCATCGGCATTGACGGGCATCTCTGCCTGCACCTCATGACAGTTCTTGCAGGACGAAGCCTGCGAACCACATTGCGCGCTAACAGGTGTTGCCGTCATCAAAAAAATGCTGGATGCAATCACGAGAGCTAGTCCAGCAAACATCAAAAAAAACGCTTTATTCTTTTGTTGCATATTGTTCTCCTCAGAGATTTTGAGAGAAATATCAAATTAAGGATTTGGCTCAAGCATCATATTGGCTTTTAATGTCAGAGTGTCGTGCAGGACTACTCGTAAAATCTCAAGAGATTGGATTAATCTTTCATCCACCAATGAATATGTGATCGTGGTCCCGGTGCGAGTGGTTTGTACCAACCCATGATCGCGCAGAACTTTCAAGTGACGCGAGGCGGTGGGTTGGGGGATGCCGATCAAATTCGCGAGTTCCGTCACATTACGGGGCGTTTCGTGCAATACATATAGGATCAGAATCCGCGTTGGGTCTGTGAAGGCCGAACACATGTCGGCTTGCAACTGGGATATTTCCAATTTTAGGGAATTGATTTGCATAGCTTCTTTCTTACTTATATTCGCATGGCTGAATGGACATATACGTGCATTCTAGTGAGTCGGCGGAGGATGAGGTAGTGAGGTCTGTCATATTAATTGTGTGTTTTGTAACTAAAAATGTTAAATTTTTCATTAATTACGCAAATACACACAAAATAGTGTGTTGTATTTATCTGTTCGACCTTAGAACCAGCATCAGCCATACTCCGAACATTAAAGTGGCAAACGCCAACCAGCCCAAGTTTTCGATGATCGGATTTGCCTCAGCTGTAACGGGGAAACCAGTTTTTGCAAAGGGTGAAGGGGTATAAGGTTCGGGCCTAATGACTATGTCAAACCCCTGATTTGCTTCAAACTTCGCCATGAGCGCTTGAGACTCTTCGGGAGTGTGGCACTCCAGGCATTTCGCGCCATCGTTCTCCTGTGGATGTATTAACAGTGCAACATGAGCTTCCCCTTCCTTGAACGCAGATGGATTGCCCTCGTGACAATCCACACAACGGTCTTTGTGAGGTTCTGTCATGCAATACCAACAGCCAGTATCATGTAGTTGGTAAAGATCCTCATGGCAGGATAGGCAGGAGTTGTCCACGGTGAAAGAGTTTGGTCTTGCAGCGTGAACTTCTGTTGGTTGGGGCAAACCCCAAAATGCCACTGCGAGAAAAGCAACAGTCAGTAAAACGGTCCAGCAAGAGTGTTTGGATAACATAAGGAACCTCCGAATTTTCTTGTTCTGATTTACGGCATCTGATATTGTTCAAAACGGTTGTTCAGCACAGGCTCAGGGCAAATCACCAGCAAAGCACTGGACTCCATGCTGGCAGTATTGCGCCAAATGTGCGGTACGTGTGCATCGAAGATCAAGCTGTCGCCGGGCGCAAGCGGATAAACATCATTCCCGATAAAATAAGTAATGTGTCCTTCCAGGCAGTAAATAAATTCACGTCCAGGGTAGGTGACTGGAATCTCCCCACTATTCGCCCCAATCTCTAGCCTCGTAATAAGAGGTTCGTATCCAGTGGAAGGCATGCCAGTATTTAGTTTTTCCATGTGCCCTTGCGAAAATACGATCTGCTGCCGTTCACCCGATTTTTGGTAAACAACTTTGTTCTGAGGCGGGTTACCTTCGAAGAAAGCAACAATAGGGAGATTCAAACTTTGCGCAAGCTGTTGCAAGGTGCTGACACTGGGCGATGTCTTTCCGTTTTCAATAAGGCTGAGGGTATTCACGCTTAACCCGCTCAATTCTGCCAGGGCGCGAATGGACAACCTGCGCGACTTTCGTATCTCTCTCATTTTTTTTCCCACTTGCTCAGAAACCAGGCTCCCCCCCTGCTTCTTTGTATGAGGGGTTATTTCTTCCTGAGTAACGGGGTGACCAAGCGGGGGATTTTGCAACATACGAATACCTTCAAGGGTAGAAA
>JACZJB010000244.1 GCA_014860805.1 Anaerolineales bacterium | reverse complement strand
GTACTGCCCCCAAATGCTGCATGGATCACCATGGCGTTGTGCAATGAGTCTTCCGTCAAAATATCAGCAATAGTCTTTTTGTTGGAATTCATTTCGATCAAAGCGCGCGCTGAACGCTTCGCCATATCCAGCCAGATCGATTGTCCCGAAGGAGCCAATGCAGAGTGTGTGACGGATAGACCAAGCGCCTCCGCTACTACCTGACTGGTTGCTGCTGTTCCGAGGAACTGACACCCCCCTCCGGGTGACGCACAGGCTCGGCACCCAAGTTCGGATGCTTCTTCAAGGGTGATAAGTTCATGAGCGAAGCGCGCGCCGAGGGATTGAATCTTTCCCGCATCTTCGCCTTTTTCTGGAAGCAACGTCACACCGCCGGGGACGATGACGCAGGGGAGAGACCTTTGCGTGGCCAGTGCTGTCATCATGGCGGGCAGACCCTTATCACAAGTGGCGATGCCAAGCACACCGCGCCGTGTTGGCAGGGAACGTATCAATCTTCTCAAAACTATCGCGGCGTCATTGCGGTATGCGAGGCTGTCCATCATGCCTGTTGTGCCTTGTGTACGTCCATCGCACGGGTCGCTTACAAAACCTGCGAATGGTATTGCGTTATGTTTTTTTATTTCTTCGGCGGCTGCCTGTGCAAGCAGCCCCACTTCCCAATGTCCAGTGTGATATCCCAATGCAATCGGTGTTCCGTCTTGTGCGCGGATCCCGCCTTGCGTGCTGAGAATTAAATATTCATCTTTCCCCAAGTCGTCGGGACTCCATCCCATGGCGGCGTCTTGAGTCCAGCCGAAGATGTTTCCGCTGGGGGCGTTGGTCAAAAAATCTGGTTGAAGCGGCAGGTGTCCGGCGGGTCCGCTTGCGTGAGTCTTTACATTATATATATCTTCATCGCGCGACATGGTCATTCCCTAGTTGAACAACCTGTTTAAATCCGACGCGGTGGCAAAATACTTTCGATACGCAGACATTTCGTTTAAGACTCCTCGTAATGAAATAAATAACTCTGCCTGTAAATACGGATTTTTTTCCTGCTTCTGTGCAAATAGACGTACTGAATCTTCGTCAATGCTGACGGTCAATTCACCGCTTGCCGCCAACCAGTGAAGTCCGGTTTGGATCGCGCTTTCACGGGCTGCCATTGCTGCGGCAAGTTCGGGCACGGTGGTATTTCCGCTGCGCTGGTTCAGCACATATTTACATAGCCCTGCCAGATGTGCCAGAAATTCTTCCGGCTTTTCCTCTGCGGGCGGGATGGCAAATACATAAACCGTTTTTGGTTTGACGATCGCCAGTGCTTTGCGTAAATCAATTGGAGATGCAGGTGTTGTGTAAATGGAAAATTCATCTGCTTGTTTCAATTCGAGCCGTGAGACCCCAACCGCCTTGTCTGGCCCTTCCGCCCAAACGAGAGATGAAGACTCATCCTGAGCATAGCCGAAGGGTTGCAGGCGCATATCTCGAATCGCTAGCTTGGATCTTTGAAGTTCAACGACCTGTTCCTGCACAACTCTGAATTCCTCGAATTGCAAGGTGGCTTGTTTCTGTCCGCGGTAGGAACTGGCTCGCAGGGAATAGGCGATGTCGAAGGTGCTGCCTTCTTCAGGGAGCTCTTCGCCTGCGCCGCCCCACCATAGAAGGGATTGAACATTCCCGTTCTCGTCTTCAATGTTTAAGCGAAGGTGTTCTTTTGTTTTGCCAATGGTGGAAACTGATCTCAACTTCACATTGCGCGAAGCAAGAATAAGAGATGGATTGCCCGCGCCAAAAGGAGCGAGCATTTCCAATGCGTCAGCGAGGGGAATGTCTATTTCGTGCAGACCAAGCCAGGCGTCGATCTGAAGCGTGGGTTCCTCAAAGACGATTTCACCAAGCTGCTTTTCGATCGCTTTGCCCAGTCCGCGGCGGAATTCGTTCAGTTTATCCGAAGCAAATGCCATGCCCGCCGCCATGGGATGCCCGCCAAATCCGCGCAGGATATTTTTTTGCGTGGCGATGGCTTCGGTGATGTGCAAGCCTTCTATGGAGCGGGCGGAGCCGCGCATGATGCCGTCATCCGATTCGTTCAAAAGAATGGCAGGCTTGTGATAACGCTCAACGAGTTTGTTGGCAACGATGCCCACCACGCCGCCGGGCCAGTCTGGATGCGAAAGCACGATGGCAGGTTCTTCGAGCAGGGCAGGGGTTGCTTTTAGCTGCGCTTCCGCCGCTTGAAAGACTTGTGAAGTTAACATGCGCCTTTGCATATTCAAGCCTTCGATCTGCGCGGCCAGCACTCTGGCGCGGGCGGAGTCTTGTGTGAGCAATAATTCCACGGCGGGGTTGGCGTCACCGAGGCGGCCCAGCGCATTTAATCGCGGCGCAAATGTGAAGCCGATGGTTTCTTCTGTCGCTGTATCCAGCGCCGCGCCTGCAAGTTCAGCCATCACTTTCAGGCCGAGGCGGTTCGTATTTCGCAAGGCTTGAATACCTTTTTGTGCCAGCGAGCGGGTTTCACTCTTGAGCAGCGCCACATCTGCGATGAGGCCGAGAGCAACAAGATCGAGCAGGTCTGCGGACGATAGACGATGGACAATGGACGACTCGTGGTCTGCGGTTCGCGGTCTGTCGTCCAACAACGCTTCTGCCAATTTATACGCCACGCCTACGCCCGCCAAATATTTCAGCGGATGATTCTCTGGCAGCAGTTTTGGGTTGACAATTGCTTTTGCATTTGGGAGAGTTTCACCAAGGTCGTGATGGTCTGTGACCACCACATCCACGCCGCGTGAGTTGGCGTAGTCAATCGCGTCGTGGGCGGTGATGCCCGTATCGCAAGTAACGATCAGCTTTGTGCCCCCATCAATAATTGGCTTGAGCGACTCAATATGAACGCCGTGGCTTTCCTTCCCGCGAATGGGAATGTAATACGAAACATCCGCGCCCAACGCCTGCAGGGTTTGCACCAGCAGGGTAGTGGATGTTTGCCCGTCCACATCGAAATCGCCCCAGACGCAAATCTTCTTTTCTTTGCGCATAGCCACGAAGATGATGTCCGCCACTTTTTCGATATCAGGAAAGGGTGTGGAAGGTTTCGTGTCTGGATGTAAGAACGCTTCCGCGTCTTCGGGACGGCTGATCCCGCGTCGGAGGAGAGTCTGCTCGACGAGGGGATGCAGTTTCAAGTCCGCGAAAGAAGCGGGGACCTTTATCGGTTGAGGATTGAGCCAGCGAGTCATAAAAATAGAACCATCCTGAAAGATGGCTCTATTGTATCTGAAATGAAAAATCTTTTAGCTTCTTGTTCCCGTTCCATATTTTCTGAAAATAAGAAGCAGTGGAATTCCAACAGCGAGATAAACAATGAAGTAAAGCGAACCGCCGGGACGTTCTGTAAAGTTGAAGAGAGGCAGGTACACAAAAGCGGCAATGGTGATGAAGAATATCAGCGCAAATGCTGCCGCCGAATGATGGAGGATGGCGTTGCGGCTGTTATTCCAAAAATATGGGACGACACCCAGAGCGAGAGAAAAGTAAAATACACCGAAACTGCGCAAGGTAAAGAGTGACATGACTTCAGGAAAAATTCCGCCATTGGTGCCAACGTCTCCGATCTGGGCGGTTAATCCATACAGCCCGAGAAACCCCACGAATAAAACGAATGCTACAACAGGTATTTTTTGAAGATTGGTGATGGTTGCACCATCGGGTGCATTTGATGGGCGGATGCGCAGATAATCTATCACGCCGACAATGGCAGCAAGTACATTGGTGACGAGAGCGGCAAAGTATAGCCATGCAATTGGGTGCGACAAAACCAATTTGTCACGGAAGAGGAATAACACGATCAATTCACCAATCCCAAATATCCATAGATAGATCAATGAGGTGTAAACCAAATTCCACTTCCAGCGGCGGGCAGTGATATAAGCGATCCACGCGTTACCAATGCACCAGCCGCCGATGGTCATGGCCATAAAGGCGGTCACTTTCCATGCAAAGACGGGAGCGATCACTTCGGGCATCACGTACATCCATACCCCCAGAACCCCATACAAGATTGCACAAGCATACGTCAATAAGCGGGATGTGTTCGATAACATGATTTCTCCAGATAAAACAGGCCACACTTTAAACGTGACCTGCATATTTATGCGTTGAAGCTCATCTTTTCTTTGACTGCATTCGGCAGATTGGGTAGTTTGCTTCTCTCCACCAAAAATGTTGAGATCTCGGTCAACTCTTTGAAAATGTAATGCTGGCGAAGTGCGCCCTCAAGGTAACCTGCTCCGCTCGTGCCACCCGTGCCCACGCGCATGCCGATCATGCGGCGCGCCATGAGCATGTGTTTGTAACGCCATTGTGAAAGCAGTTCGTCCACATCGATCATAGTGGATAGCAAATCGAACGGAAGCTGGAAGATGGGCAGGTTGCGATACAGCATAATGAATAGCACTGCGCGCATGGCATCCACTGAAAACTCGCCCAGCCCTTCCTTGTAAAAGACCTTTTCCAATTCTTCCGTTTGGCGCTGTTCAACGCCAGAGAGACTGTTCTGATAGATCTGTTTGTAATCGTTCCAGAATTTTTGCGTTCCATCCCCTGCGGGATACAAACTTTGATATTCCTTCCAGAGTGACTCATCGAAGAACGGAGTCCGCTCTGCCCATTTGATGACCAGTCCTTTGAGCGTCGCCTCGGACTCGACCT
>JACZJB010000243.1 GCA_014860805.1 Anaerolineales bacterium | reverse complement strand
CATATATAGTAAACTGGTCAACAAGTCAGGTCTTTGAAATCTAAAAACTGCCCAACAAAGCGTGCACCCGACGCTGGGGATTCTGGCGTGATTCCAAGCATTTTTCTACGCCTCAGCTTTTTTCCAGTCGGACGGCGTCCCGCCGCCCGCCCCAGCGCGGGTAACGCAAACCGTTGGGCAGATAGAGACGATAATTATGACAAAAAAAACATCAATAAGAAATAATCTGCTGGCAGATTTACTACTAGATAATTTTCGCGTGAAACCAAGTTTATTTGGTCTATCTGTATTTGTTATTTCTTCAATAATTGGTTACTTTTATCATTTACAAACATTTCCAAATGTAAACACGCCAAACGAAATTTTACAATATGTAACAAGTTGGCTTTGGAATTTGGTTTATATTCCAGTAATGGCTTATTATTTTTTATGGATACCAACTCAATCAGATAAACTAACAGAATCCCTCTTGCTGTCAGATACAATCGATGTTTCTCCCGATGAAATCGAGATTGGGGTTAAGTTTCGCAATAGTCGCTTTAGATTTGTGATGTTATGGGCGGGTGGACTAGTTTTAGTTTTATTAACTTACATTACAAGGTCAATAAGTCCTTATTGGTTTGACTTCTCTACTTTTAAACTAATTTTATTTATGATAGCCTTTTTCATTGGGGGCTATATTGTCACTGACATGGCATCGACTTTGATTATCAATGTTATTGTGCTAAACAAAGCGTTTTCTGGAAAAAATATTATGCTAAAACCATTACATCCTGATGGTTGTGGTGGATTCAAATTCATATTAGATTACTCAATAGGAGTTACCTACCTAGCCGCAGTAACTGGCTTCCTTATAGGAATTACCGAATATAAATTTATTGTTCAAAAACTTACTGATGACTATTGGTACTTCCACCTAATAATTCCAATATATTTAATTGGAGCAATCATAAGTTTTTTTACACCTCTAAATAGCGCTCATAAAGCAATGGCTTCTTCAAAAAACAAACTTTTATTGGCTATTTCAAAACAATATGAACAAGAATATAAATTAGCACAAGATGCTTTGATTAATAAGTCACTAGATCTGAAAATAACCACTGATAAGCTTAAAGAGATTGAAGAGTTTTATAAGATGACTGAGAAGTTTCCAGTGTGGCCATTCCAGTATAGAAATATTAAAGGTTTTTACTTGTCTATTATTTCGCCAATTCTTCCGTTAGTCATTGGTATTATTAAAGATATTCTTGTTTAGGGTATTCCAAAATCAGCCCAACAAAGCGTGCACCCGACAAGTGGGAGTCTGCGCGACTTACAAGCCTTTTTCTCCCTTCGGGTTTATACTGCTCTCAAACGGAATCCACACCCGCCCACTTGCGGGTAACGCAAGCCGTTAGCCTGCTTATCAAATGAATTCAAGGGTGAAAGAATGACAACAAATTTAGACCGTTACAAGAATGACCTTGACAGATTAATTTCAAAAGGAAACAAACTTCACATTGCAATGCAATTGGATTGTTTCCCTCAAGAAGTAAAAAAGAAAATAAAAGACCAGTATGGTGAAAAAGCAAAAAAGATTTTGTCAGACATTCCATCTTTTAGAGAAGAATATCAAGCATGGTATTCTGAAGCACAGATATTGGTGAAACAACTGCTTCCTGATCGCCTGTCAGACTTTATCCGATAGTACGAAAAGCCAAAAGGGAGAAAGGAGATTTCATTTGAGTCTTACAGAATCGAAGATTATTTACAAGGGCTACATATCACTCGAACATACACACAAGAAAAGATTGTAGGACCCGAAGCAGCAATACCAAATTTTCGCCAGCAGTTGGCAATATTAGATTCGGTAAAAGCGCGTTTTGAAAGTTCGCTTTTTGATATTCGCCAATTAGTTCAAGCAGATTTGTTTGACTCTGAGTTAGAAGCCGCAAAGGAATTAAGTAAACATAAATTTACACGGGCAGCGGGCGCACTTGCTGGTGTTGTTCTTGAACGTCATCTTGGACAAGTTTGCGAAAATCATGATGTGAAAATCACGAAGAAAAACCCTGGCATTGCTGATTTAAATAACGCACTAAAAGAATCTGAAGTAATTGAAATTGTACAATGGCGTTTTATACAACACTTGGGCGATATTCGAAATTTATGCGACCACGACAAAAAGATTGAACCAACGCCAGAGCAAGTTGATGAATTAATTGCTGGTACGATGAAAATTATTAAAACCGTATTTTGAAAGCAGTGGTAACATTCCAAAAACGCAGGCTAACAAAGCGTCCCGATAGAGCTGGGATGATATGCACCTGACGCTGGGGATGGCAAGCGCCAACGCGCTTGCTCTGGGCGATGCTCGCTTGAGGCTCGCTCGCCCGATCTGCGCACATCCCAAGCAGTTTTCTACGCCTTAGCATTTTTCCAGTTGGGCGGCTTTGCCGTCCCCGCCCCAGCGCAGGTATCCCCTAGCGGGGACGATGCCGCAAACCGTTCGGCGGCTACACAAAAATTATGACAAACCAAGAAAGCAACTTTGACAACCCCGATACCTTGTTGGACGATTTTATTCATCGTCACAATATTACCGCAACGCCGTTTGTAAAGCGTGAATTAAATGCCATTTACTGGACAATTCGCTCAAAACTTGAAATAGATAACGACCTTAATAATCACGCAGAAAAACTTGACCATTTAGACCCGCTGTGGGGATTGTTACGGTCTATGCTTGACCGCATATTTGAATATGTTGAAGGAGCTATCGTGGCATATGTTACTGGTTCAACAGCATCATCTGAAATAATTTCCAGAACTGTTGTCGAATCGGCAGTAAATCTTTTATTTATTCTCGTTGATGACAGAAAAGGAAATCGCCTTACTCAATATTTCGCACATTACTTTGAAAATGAACAGAAAGAAATTGACAATTGGGCGAAGGCAACTTCTCAATTAACTGGTAAAGCACAAAAGGTTCATCAAGCAGCAACAACAGAAAAAAGAAAACAAATCAATGAACTACAAAAGGCTACAGATTATTCTCTTTTACAAATAGGACTGCCAGCAACTAAAGACTTAGCAGTAAAGTTTCCGCCTATATCAAAAAGATTCGAGCTTTTGAAGTTAGATGTGGCATATCGAACTGTATACGCAGCGTTGTGTTCGCAAACACACAACGACGCCGAAGATTTGCTCAATTATTTTTTCGCAACTTTAAGTGATGACCAACAACTGATAGAGAAAACCGCGATTGATACGGTCAACTTCAGTCGCCTTATGCTATATTATGCAGTTGAGTACTTTGTTATGGTTGCAAGCGGCTTTGCCATTCGATTTGAATTGACAAACACGTTTGAGTCGTTACGCCTTGGACAAGATGTTATCTCACAAACACTTGAAGAGATAGCGAAAGAATTACAATAGAACGACGGCGACGCCGCCGAACAAAGCGTGCACCTGACGCTGGGGATTCTGGCGCGATTCCAAGCAGTTTTCTACGCCTCAGCATTTCTCCAGTCGGACGGCGTTCCGCCGCCCGCCCCAGCGCGGGTAACGCAAACCGTTAGGCAGTTCCTCAATAAATAAAGAGATCCAAAGTAACCATGAACTCACCAAGACGGCAACTGATTCCAAAATTGTTCGCACTCGCATTGTCATTGTCCGTCTTGTCCAGTTGTATTTCATATCCTCCGCCAACCCAAGAAAATATTGACAAAAGTTTTTTAGAAGGAGAATCTTGTACCTTGCCATGTTGGCACGGACTGATAATAAATAAATCTACAAAAGATGATGTCACAGCCACTCTGAATAGCCTTCCCTTTGTTGAGCACAATACATATAAAGAGTACTCCTCCCTATGGATGAACGACATACCTGCAATAGAGATTTTCTTTAAATGTGCTTCTCATTACGCTGTCACGTGTGGAGGCGTATTACTATCTGACAATATCTTAAGGGTAGTTTGGATTTATCCAGAGTACGACTTAACCATAAAAAATACAGTTGACAAACTTGGTTCTCCAGACTTTGTAGAATACGAATGGCCAAGCATTTCTGGTAAATGTTCTTTTAGTTTGATGTGGACTGACTATGGTATGTCAGTAACGATAAATGATAACCGAAGGTACAATGAATGCGAGAGCATTATTGAAGGTAATCGCATATCACCAACCCTTATTGTGGATTCAATTACATATTACTCTTTCGATGATTATGGAAAACTAGGCACGTGCTGCACTCGAGTATCTTGGCCTGGGACTAAAGATGAGTAAAAATTAAAACTGCCCAACAAAGCGTGCACCTGACGCTGGGGAGTCTGCGCAAATCCCAAGCATTTTTCTACGCCTCAGCATTTTTCTGGTTGGACGGCTTCGCCGTCCCCGCCCCAGCGCAGGTATCCCCTATCGGGGACGATGGCGCAAACCGTTAGGCGTTTGTCTTGCAAAATTGTGGTATCTGTTTTCAAATTCAATTTTAGGTTTCGTGAGTTCAGAAATCAATTTATTCCATCTTGAAAAAATAGAATATGCGTTCTATTATGTGATTCTTGACATTAATGGTTATCACATTCAAACAGGAGACTTTAATCATGAGCAAAGTTAACAATTCCGTTTCAACTCATTTAATGTTCTTTGGTGCAGCTAGCGAAGCCATGGAACTGTATCAATCCGAATTCGATGAATTTAAGATTCAGGAAATCCTTAAGTATGGGGATTCTGATGGGGAAATGGCGGGAAAAATTAAAATTGCAAAAGTGAAATTTGCAGATCATGATTTGATAATTATTGATAGCCCGCCTGTGCATGATTTTACATTTACACCTGCAATATCACTATTTGTCGATTTCGAAGATACTGCCGATCTTAATCATGCATTTGAAGTTCTTTCAAGTAATGGGAAAGTTTTTATGCCTTTAGATAATTATGGGTTCAGCCCAAGATTCGGATGGGTGCAGGATCGATTTGGGGTATCTTGGCAGCTTAATCTTAAGCTGAAATGAAAAAACGCCTAACAAAGCGTGCACCTGACGCTGGGGACGGCAAGCGCCAATGCGCTTGCTCTGGGCGATGCTCGCTTGAGGCTCACTCGCCCGATCTGCGCACATCTCAGGCAGTTTCCTACGCCTTATCATTTTTCTGGCTGGACGGCTTCGCCGTCCCCGCCCCAGCGCAGGTATCCCCTTCGGGGACGGTGGCGCAAGCCGTTAGGCGCATTTACGCCAGGTTATCAGCCCACCGTTTTTGTTAGTAAATTAGGACATTTATCAATTACAAGAGTCTCAATGAGGTGGTACAGTTTTGTCAAATCGGTGGGATAAGGCTCATACCTGTGAGTTTTCCTCTCTCCTTTTCGGGGATGTTTCGCAATCAACAGTGATTCTACACTCCGCTTAGCCGCCGCTACCTACAGGGCACTTCGCATAATTTTGGCTTTTTGAAAATAAGGAGACCCGATGGAAATTATCATTCTGATAATCAGTATCCTGTGCGGTTTGTCGCTCTATGGGTTGCATCGCTCAACGCGACGCAATGTTTTTAAACCTATTTGGGAGCAAAGTGAGCTTTGGTTTACCGCAAAACCCAAACCAACTTTTCGTCAGGGAGAAGGGGCAAAATCCGAACTATATCTGCCGTTGGAAATAGAAGGTCATGAGGTGAATCTACTTTTGCCTAATGATTACAACTACTTAAAGAAGTTATTTCCGAAGGATTCTAACTGGGATGCACACCTGTTTACGATACCCATTAAATGCTGTGTTGTTGGAAAAGAAATTGTCGGTATCCAATACGGTAATCTTCCTCCTCACGATCCTGAATTTGACACGAAACTGACATCCGACCTTACCCCGCCGAATCATGACCTAAATAAAAAAATGAAACGTGCGGATATTTTTCTATATTTATCTGTAGTTGCTGTTGTTCCAGCGGCCTGTATTTTTCTTGGGCTGATTGCTAGTTGGTTTCGCTAGACGCTCTGCCTTCGTTGAATAAAGCAGACTCTTTCTCATCGGAAGCATTCTCTTTTTGGGCGTTTCACGAAACAAAACTAAGAAAGAAACTTATGCATAAAAAGCTAATCTTCTTATTTTTCTCCATTACTTGCTTGTTTTTTTCTAATTTCATGTAGCAACACAGAATATACCACTAGTGACTCGGGATATGTCACCTATGAAAACGAATCCTATGGACTTCCAGGTGAAAAGATCATTGTTGAAGTCAATACAGGCGTAGAGAGTCTAGTGGGGTCTTGGTTAAGTGGTTCATTGAAATTATCTCTCCATGATTCGGTAAGCGGGGAAGAAATAACTGCTACTATTACAAAAAATTATGTAAAAGCAACTCAATTAAAGGATGAAATTCAAGTTCTGATCATACCTGTTGAAATTTTTATCCCTGCTAATGCAGCAGTTCCGTCCAAATGGTCTGGATCACTAAAAGGTGAAGTTAAAGTACCTATTCGGGGAGAACATGGTTTTTATGAATCCCATAAAAACATAGATGCGCCAGTAATATTGCATATCACCACACAGGAAGAGATAACAACGATTTCAAATAAGATCACAAACGATTCTCTATCCAAAAAATTAGCAGTTTTTCTGCGATATGCAGGAATTGTGATAGTGGTGATAGTTCTCGCTCTTCTAAATGATCTTGCCAAGAAACGTTTTGCCTGGTGGTGATTTGTAATATTCCACCCACCACAAAACACTTCGTGGAGTAATGCGCCTAACACAGCGTGCACCTGACGCTGGGGATGGCAAGCGCCAATGCGCTTGCTCTGGGCGATGTTCGCTGGAAGCTCACTCGCCCGATCTGCGGCAATCTCAAGCAGTTTCCTACGCCTTGTCATTTTTCTGGCTGGACGGCTTCGCCGTCCCTGCCCCAGCGCAGGTAACCCACTCGCTCCGCTCAGGGACGGTGGCGCAAACCGTTGGGCGTTTCCTTGCAAAACTAAAGTTGCAATAAAAATCGAAGTTGAAGCGAGTAAAATTAGCGGTGGATAAAAGGAGTAAAAATGACTCTCCAACAAATTACTATCGAAATCCCAGAAAAGGTACTTCTCGCAGAAAAGACGGACGTTGAATCTTTTGGGCGCGAAATTCTCATTTTAGCGGCAGTCAAGTTGTTTGAAATTGGTAGGCTTTCGTCTGGGCGAGCATCCGAACTTGCGGGAATGTCCAGAATTGAGTTTTTGCTCAACTTAAATCGCTACAAGGTTTTTCCCTTTGCCGCCGAACTCGATGATTTAGAAAACCTCCATGCCTAAAGCCATCAGTAATACTTCCCCATTGCTTTATCTTTATAAGATTGGCGCAATCAATTTACTTCCAAAAATATTCGATGAAGTTTGGACAGCCGAATCCGTCAAAAATGAATTATTGGCTGGGCGGAGTAAAGGCTATGACGTTCCAAACCCAGCAGATTATCCTTGGTTGAATATCGTCAATCCAAAATCTATGCCTTCTGAATGGCTTGCATTAGATTTGGGAGCGGGTGAACTTGGTGCAATGGCTTTGGCTTTAGAAAATCCAGACCGTATTGTTTTGCTTGATGATATGCTTGCACGCCGTACCGCACAGGTAGCAGGTTTGCAAGTTTGGGGAACTTTGAAAGTTTTACTGGAAGCAAAATCTCAAGGTTCAATCGAAAAGATTGAACCTTTCATCAAAAAATTAAGTGATGCAGGCATGTGGGTTTCCGCCGAAGTGAAACAACGTATTCTTGTTTTGGCGGGCGAGTCTTAAAGCAAAAAGCGCGTCGAACAAAGCGTCCCGATAGAACTGGGATGATATCCCCTTCGGGGATGATATGCACCCCGTCTCACTTCGCTGCGCGGGGCGAGTAGCCTGACGCTGGGGACTGCCGCTTCGCGGCGTGCGGCATTTTCGGGCTTTTTCTACACCCGAACAGAATCCTGCTCTTGGAGTTTTATCTACGCCCACCCCAACGCAGGTCTTGTGCCCAGAATGGGTAATCCCCTAACGGGGACGGTGGCGCAAACCGTTGGGCAGTTCGTGTAGGATTATTGAAAAGAGAAAAATGACGGACAAAGATAATCTCGCGGCAAACACAGTATCAACCCCAACGACTTCAATTTTGGTTGGTTTCTATTCAGCAGTTTTTACAACCATAATGACCGTTGTAACATTCAGTTTTGCAATAACCGCCATGCCAATATCTGGCGCAAACTGTCTTGAAGGATGTATCGAGTATCCATATTTAGATACGATATCACAATTCCCGAAAGACTATCTTTGGATGTATCCTGCAACAATATTGATCTTATCCTATGTAATACTCATGATTTCTATTCATTCTTATGCTTCTCAGCAAAACAAGATATTTGGTCAAATTGGTGTGTCCTTTGCCATCATTGCGGCATTAACGCTTTTAAGTGATTATTTTATTCAGTATTCCATAATCCCAGTTAGTTTAATGAACAGAGAAACAGAAGGTATACCATTGTTAACACAATACAATCCACATGGAGTATTCATTGCTTTAGAAGAATTAGGCTATTTGATAATGAATCTCTCTTTTTTGTTTGTAGCCCCCGTGTTTACCAACAAAAACCGTTTAGAGAATGCAATTCGATGGGTATTTGTCATAGGTTTTGTTCTAGCAATTATTTCTCTGATTATGGTTTCGATCAATTATGGATTAGACAGACAGGATCGTTTTGAAGTTGCAGTAATATCTATAAATTGGTTGATATTGATAATAAACGGAATCCTTTTAAGTATTTTGTTTAAAAGGCAATTGAAAGAAAAAGGGAAAGTGCAATAGATTGAGTAGTTGTTCCCAAAGCACTGCCCAACAAAGCCTCCCGATAGAACTGGGATGATATCCCCTTCGGGGATGATATGCACCCCGTCTCACTTTGTTCGCGGGGCGAACTGCCTGACGCTGGGGACTGCGGCTTCGCCCCCTTCGGGGACAATGTCCCACTCGCTACGCTGCGGGAATGATATCGCAAACCGTTAGGCGTTTGGCTCAGAAGCAATCAGTTCCCCTTGTATCTGCAACAATTTTTTGCACGAATCAATGACTAAGATTATAGAATGCGTCAAGTAATTTTCAGTAAACGCCTCTTGACAAACTAGAACAGGGGTTCTACACTGGCGTGGTTCTTCAAAAGCAGATATAGTAAAAATACTCTTACTAAACTAACAAGAAAGGAAAATTCATATGAGAAAAATAGTAACTTTTCTTTGGTTTGAGGGCCACGCAGAGGAAGCGGTAGATTTGTATGTATCACTGTTTAAAGATGCAAAAATAGTAAACACATCGTATGTCACAGAGTCAGTGGCAAAAGCAGCTGGAATAAAAGCCGGAACTGTATCAACAATAGACTTTGAATTGAATGGCCAAAACTTTACTGCGCTAAATGGTGGTCCGATGTATAAGTTTAGTGAGGCTATCTCAATAGCGGTAAACTGCAAAGATCAGGAAGAGATTGATAAGCTTTGGGAAGCGCTATCCAAAGGTGGCGAAATAATGTCTTGCGGATGGCTTAAAGATAAATATGGCTTAACGTGGCAGATTATGCCGGAAAGTCTGGATATCATGATGCGTGATCCAGACCCTGCTAAAGCTGATCGGGTTAGCGAGGCTATGCTTGGTATGGAGAAACTGAATCTAAGAGAACTCGAAAAAGCCTATAAAGGCGAACAATAATTTAACTATAAATGCTGAACATTGTTCAAAGAATACCTCAACAGGGCATGTACATGCCCTGTTTTGTTAGCTTTTATTCTTTGTTTTTGGTGATTGTCAAAGATTGAGTAATATGCCATAATCTCGTTGTTCAAACATAAGCGTCTTTTTTCGCCATCGAGTCTTCCGCAAAAAACGCCCAACAAAGCGTCCCGATAGAACTGGGATGATATCCCCTTCGGGGATGATATGCACCTGATCCTTCGACAGGCTCAGGACAGGCTGCTGGGGACTGTCGCTTCGCTCCCTTCGGAGATGATACGGCGTGCGCAAATCTCAAGCAGTTTTCTACGCCTCAGCTTTTTTCTGGTTGGACGGCTTCGCCGTCCCCGCCCTGGTTGTCGAGCCTGTCGAGACACAGCGCAGGTCTTGTGCCCAGAATGGGTAATCCCCTAACGGGGACGGTGGCGCAAACCGTTGGGCAGATTTGAAATGAATGTCATCAGATCAAATGGAACAATTCAATATCAAGGTTCTGCATAGCAAACTGATTCCTGAGATAATAAGAAAAGATATTGTCTCGCTATGCAATCGTGCCTATGAAAAAGACATGCAGCCCATCTTGGAAACGTTCGTTGATGCGACGCATGTTCTGGGCTACTACAATGATTTGTTAGTTTGTCATGCTTTGTGGGTCACACGCTACTTGCAGGCTGGAACAAATCCAATGATGCGCACGGCTTATGTAGAAGCAGTAGCCACAGACGCACCGTATCGCCGTCGCGGTTTTGCATCAGCAATTATGAAGTATACAATTCGTGAAGTTCAAGATCATGAGTTGGCAGCGCTTTCCCCTTTTAGTGTTGAATACTATGAACGTCTCGGATGGGAACGCTGGAGTGGACCACTATTCATCAGAACAAAAGAAGACAAGCTCATGCCCTGTCTCGATGATGAAGAAGTTATGATTTATCGACTGTCTCAAACACCTATCTTAGACTTAAACGCTCCGCTTTCAGCAGAATGGCGAGAAGGAGAATTGTGGTAATAATTGGATCAAGACTTTGCCTCTTTCCCCACAATCTGCCCAACAAAGCGTGCAGCCGACTTGGGGCACGCGCCGCGTTTTCAGGCATTTTCCTGGCTTTCAGTTTTTCCCGTTTCGACGGCGAGTCTACGCTCCCACCCCAAGCGGATAACGCCAGCCGTTGGCTGGCTGGCGTTATCCGCTCACAATTAAAGGTGAATACAAAGTGACAAAATCTATCGAGTCTTTGCAAAATATATTTGACGGATGGAATGGCTATCATCAAAGCATAGTCAATGCTGTTACACCATTGACGCCAGAGCAATTAATTTGGCGCCCAAAAGATGACTTCAATTCTGTTGGCGAATTGGTTCGACATATTAGTTTAGGACGGCTGACATGGCTCATGCGAATGGGCGCACCTGGAAGTGCTGAAGTTGGAAAGCAAATTAGCGAGTGGATACAAGATAGCGATGGTAACAGTGACATCTTGGAAACTTCTATTGCCATCACGGAGCAACCCACAGAATTAGTACATTGGCTCAATTTAACTTGGCAGATAGTTGAAGAATCTCTTAAATTATGGACAGTAACAGATCTTTCTAAAACTTATAAGCATAAGTGGAATGGACAAATATATGATGTGTCTCGGCAATGGACAATTTGGCGTGTGATGAATCACGATATTCATCACGGTGGAGAATTATCCCTTATGCTTGGCTTACAAGGCATAGAAGCGTTTGAATTAAGTGCTTTGTTTGGTCATGTTATCTTGCCACCCTTGTCTAGTGACTCCAGTGGCAAAGGGTAATTTCCAAAATCGCCAGCCAACAAAGCGTCCCGATAGAACTGGGATGATATCCCCTATCGGGGATGATCCTCTACGAGGACTTTGCCGCAAACCGTTGGCACGCCCCTTGCACAACAACTCAGGTCAATTTATGAAAATTTCTACGATTGCAAAAGCATTGGTAAACGATGAGTTTATTTTTTACTACCAGCCGATTATTTCTTTGTTTTCAGGAAAAATCTGCGGCGCAGAAAGTCTAATTCGTTGGAGACAACCTGATGGAACATTAATTTCCCCAAGTGAATTTATTCCGTTGGCGGAAGAAAAAGGGTTTATTACTGAAATTACCCATCACATGCTTCCAAAAGTTGTACAAGGGTTGGAAACACTTAATCAAATTGACGATTCCCTTTTCGTCTCCCTCAATGTTTCACCTAACGATTTTTCCGATAGAGAGTTTTTGGATACTCTCCAAAGTACGATTTCTGGAAAATTACAGAAACGAGAAAACTTATTTATTGAAATTACCGAAACTTCTTTTTTACCATCCGACCCACATACTCAAAAAGTCCTGCATGAAATTGCCGAACAAGGGTTGTCAGTTGTTTTGAATGACTTTACAGCGGGATATACAACTTTCTCTACCTTGACACAACTCCCATTAAAAGCCATAAAAATAGCAATGGAAGTTACTCAGCGTGCACCAACATCTAGAATGGATTTCAGGCTTTTTAGGCATTTGGTAAGTATGGCGAATCAACTTCACTTATCAATTATTGCTGAAGGTGTGGAAAATTATGAAACTCACTCGCTCATGGCGGCAGTAGGTTGTACGCACACACAAGGATTTTATTACGCTCGTCCAATGCCATTGGGTCATTTTATCGAGTTATTGAATAAGACACCTGATTGGCTGGAATATCCATTCGGGCTGGAATATCTGGCGCAATTTGACCATATTGATTTTCGCAGAGATGTGATTAGAACATCACTAATGATATACAGGAATCAAGAAAAGGAACTTAGAGAAAGAGCGCTTGCCCGATTACCTGAACTCAACCATGAAAAGTGCCGCTTTGGGATTTGGTATAAAAAAATTGAACCCCTGAATAAAGGCAACAAATCATACTTGCAACTTGGCATTGAACATAAAGAATTTCACGATATTGCAAATTTATTATTAGAAAAGTCTCTGGCGCATGCCAATTGGGCTGAGATCGAGAGAATCATTGTCGCATTTTCGAACAAGTCAAAATTTATGATGAATTTGATTCAAGATCTCGAAATTGAAAAATTGAAGGATTATTACGCTTCATCACAAAAGCGTGCCAACAAAGCGTCCCGACAGAACTAGGATGATATCCCCTTCGGGGATGATACGGCGTGCGCACATCCCAAGCATTTTTCTACGCCTTATCATTTTTCTGGCTAGACGGCTTCGCCGTCCCCACCCTGGTTGTTGAGCCTGTCGAGACACAGCGCAGGTCTTGTGCCCAGAATGGGTAATCCCCTAACGGGGACGGTGGCGCAAACCGTTGGGCAGTTCCTTGCAAAACAAAAAGGCTTTAAATATTATGCTCGCAAAGTCACAGGTCTTTGAAATGGAAATTTTGCGATATCTGACCATCACTTTGTTCGTGATATGGTGCGCTAGTGAAATCATTATCACTTTAATAAGTGCTATAAATAAATCAACGGCTTCATCTACTGGAGCAGACAAGTTTAGTTTCTTCATCGTTTGGCTTTCAACCATCCCACCAATTTTGTTTGCATATTTGATACAGAAGCACTTTATCTTTTCCAATGGATTTGGAAGTTTCTCCACTCAATTTCGGTTTCTGGGTTACTTGGGCTGTTTATTCATCGCCTTTGGTGTAACAATCAGGCTTATTGCGGTCGCCACGCTTAAGCGGCAGTTCATTACTAAAGTAACTATCATTGAAAAGCACATGATAGTAGAGGCGGGAATTTACAAGGTAATACGCCATCCTGCTTACCTCGGATACTTGGCGTCATTGTTTGGCATAGGATTGGTTTTGGGGAATTGGGTTGGTCTGACGGTTTTGGTGGTGTTGCCACTTTTAGGAATTTTGTATCGCATTCATGTTGAAGAAAGTGTATTATTGGGTTACTTCGGCTCTGCATATCAAGAATATGCAAATCGAACGAAGAGACTCTTGCCAAGAATCTGGTAGGCAAAAAAACTGCCCAACAAAGCGTCCCGATAGAACTGGGATGATATCCCCTTCGGGGATGATATGCGCCTGATCCTTCGACAGGCTCAGGACAGGCTGCTGGGGATAACAAGCGCCAATGCGCTTGGTCTGGGCGATGCTCGCTGGAGGCTCGCTCACCCGATCTGCGCACATCCCAAACATTTTTCTACGCCTTAGCATTTTTCTGGCTGGATGGCTTCGCCAAGTCCACACAACGGGGCAGGCCTTGTGCCCCAAATGGGTAATTCTCTTCAGGATTTAGTTTATTTCCATATTGACACTCCAGAACGCATGTTCTATAATTCTCTGAAGGAGAATGAACATGAATAAGGAAATCACCATCACGCCAATCCAGGTTGCGGATCTGCTTGCCGAGGGTGAGCGGATGCCGGTCTATGTGCATGTCATCGACCATCCCGATGCACGAATATTGGTCGATACTGGTATTACGGAGTTGCACCCGGCGGCGGCTGATATGGATCCCCGCCTCCGTCCACTGAACAAGCAGGAAGGCTTCGACCTTGCCAGTATTGACATCGTTGTCAACACGCACCTACACTTCGACCACTGTGGCGGCAACCACCTCTTCGCCGGCAAGCCGATCTACGTCCAGCGTCGGGAACTCGACGATGCCCGCAGCAAGGACGACTACACGATTCGCGAGTGGGTCGATGCGCCCGGCGTACGGTACGTGCCGGTTGATGGCGAGTTCGAACTGCTGCCCGGGCTGCGACTCGTCCCTGCGCCGGGCCACACACCCGGAATGCAGATGGTCGTCGTCGAGACGGGTGGGCGTCCACTCATCGTCGGCGGTGATGTGGCGGTTTGGTTCGGCGAGTTCGACGAACCGAAAACCGAAGGCCAATTGCGGGTGTTCGCGCTCAACCCCGAGTTGGTCTGGCTTACGCACGAGCACGAGCCGTGGCGCCCTCATCGCGAGGCTTGATGCTTTAGAGGTATGATTGACCATGACAGATAAAAGCAAGGCCACTCAAAACAACACTTCAGTCAAAGGCTACATTGCTTCTCTTGATGATGAGCAAATCGCAAAAGATAGTCTCGTGCTGATTGAGATGATGCAGCGAATAAGCGGACACAAACCAAAGAAGTGGAATGTAGGTACTATCGGGTTTGATTCTTACCATTACAAATATGACAGCGGGCGCGAAGGAGATGGTCATGTTATTGGTTTTTATCCAAGAAAAGGTAAGATTACCCTCTACTTAATGGATGGCACGGCGCGCCACTCTGAATTGCTGGCTAAGTTAGGTAAACATACTATTACTGGGTATTGTATTTATATCAAGCGGCTTAGTGATATCGACCTGCCAATCCTTGAACAAATCGTGCAGCAGTCTTATGAGTATATAAAATCCCAGGATGGACATATCGACCGAGTATTATGGCAAACTAAAAAATAGGCTCTTATTCCTACGTTTTGCTGCACCATGACAGGAACAGTTATATTGGAAGCAAAGCCAGCCAATAAAGCAGCCCTGCGGCATATTATTTGATTAAGCAATTCCCAACGGGTTGTAAAGTCTCGGTGAACTGTCCGATTTGAAATATCAGCGCCGCAATATGAGGTATATATGAATAATTCCAATACACACAATCAACGTATCGCAAAAATGACCTTCTCATCAGTCTATCCGTTGTATCTCGAAAAAGTGGAGAAGAAAGGCAGAACCAGGGAAGAATTGCATCAGGTTATAGAGTGGTTAACGGGCTTTGAACATAAGAAGCTTCAGGAACTGATAAAAGAAAACGCAACTTTTGAAATATTCTTCCAACAGGCTTCGCTGCATCCCAACGCGCGTCTCATCACTGGAGTGATCTGTGGATGTCGTGTGGAGGAGATCGAGAATCCTTTGACGCAGCAGGTTCGGTATCTGGATAAGCTAGTGGATGAGTTGGCGAAGGGCAGGAAGATGGAGAAGATTTTGCGCGGCTCGTAAGGTGTTGTCGCCACAGCCATTTGATAGCCTTTGGTCCAAATTGTGGTACTTTTTAGCTTAGAAGACACGAATTGCGCCGAGAGCTGCCTGGATTCGAATTTATGCCTTCAGAGAATAAAAAAACCGCCAAGATGGCGGCTTAAGAAGCTATTAAAATATTAATCCTGTAATGGATAATTTCCTTATTTATCCTTAATACCATGAGCATGTATCTTTTTTGCTGCTGTAGTTAAAATTTTTACAATTATTATCATCTCGCAAGTTTTTGCATGCGCTCTTACTCGTGACATGCGTGGCATTCCCCGGAGTGCACGCGAGTTGGGTTGGAGTGGATGAAGCAATTGGAGTAGGCACGTCGGTTGGAATGGATGAAGCAATTGGAGTAGGCGCGTCGGTTGGAAAGGATGAGACAATCGGAGTGAGTGTAGGGCTAATACCTGGGATGTATACCACTCCTTCATTAACACTATACCCGCTCGCAGATACCCTTTCTGTAAGCCCGCCTGACATCTCTTTAATTTTGGGGCCGAAAGCCATCCAAACGGCAACTCCTATTAGGGTGGCAAGAATAGCGGTGAGGGCATACTCCACAAGCCCCTGCCCTTTCTCGCTTTTTTTAGTTGAATACTTTCGATTCATTTTTCACCTGTTGAAAACCTTAATAAAATGGATAATGGGCGTCTTGCCTGTTTGTAGTGGAGAAATCTTATCGGAACAGCTTGTTTAGCGCATCCATACGGTGATGAATTTCTGTGTAAACTTTGTTTACGCCAGAGTTAAACAAAAAAAGCCCCATGTGCGGGGCCTTTTTATTCATGGATCGATTTCTACAGCCTGGTTAATCGGTTTTCAGATGCTGGTGCGCGTACGCTATGGCTTGAGCGCGGGTTCTTAACCCCAGCCGCTGCAAGATGTGATGCAAATGCGTTCGCACTGTGGACTCTTCCAAATGCAGGAGGCTGGCGATTTCACCATCCGAATTTCCTTCCGACAGCAGGAACAGGATTTCCTGCTGCCGGGGAGTGAGAGAAACCCGCGTGTCGTTTGCAGGTTGTACTATTTTTGACCTGCGTAATCCTTGGAATAATTTCAAGGTAATGCCTGCCGGCATATAAGGGACACCGTCTGCAACTTTACGAATGGCTTCCAGCAAATAAGTCCGCGGCGCTGTTTTTGGAAAATATCCCAGTGCGCCTGCCTGAATGGCTGCCACCACTCGTTCCTCATCTTCCATGCTGGAAAGGACCAGAATTTTTGACTGTGGGTCAGCGGCGATGATCCTTTCAATGGCTTCCAGGCCGCTCATTTCAGGTAAAAGCATGTCCATCAGAATGACATCTGGTTTGAGCGTTTCCAGCATTTTGAGCGCTTTGATTGCGTCCGGCGCTTCGCCGATCATCTCGAGATCATCTTCGCCTTCGAAAGCCGTCTGTAAGGCCTCGCGCATCATGGGATGGTCATCTACGATCAGGATTTTTATTTTATTCATTCTGTTCCTTTATTTCTGCGCTGAATAACACGCTTGTTCCGCACCCGGGTGATGATGTAACGAATAGCTTCCCGTCAAGTAACTCTGCCCGCTCCCGCATCGTGCGCATTCCCATTCCTCCGCCGTTCCTATGGTCGGGATCAAACCCCACTCCCTTGTCGACGATTTCCATTTCAAGGCGCTTATCCTTGTAACGGAAAAATATTTTGACCTTATTTGTCTGAGCATACTTGAGGGCATTATTTAATGCCTCAATCGTAATCCAAAACAGGTTTTCATTCCACTCTGACGGAATGTAAGGCAGGGTGCCGTCAAGGATGATCTCTGTCTGTACTCCAGCACGGTTCTCCACGAAACTAAAACGATCGCGCAAAGCCGCCAGAAGATCTGTGATCTCATCCGATTCTTGCGATTGGGATTCGAACACCAACATGCGAATTTCCTTGAGCGCTCGCCGCCCGCTTTCCTCTATTCTTTCTGCCACAGATAATGCTTTAGCGACTTGACCCTTCTTGAGCAGCGAGGCCAGCGTTTCAGAGAACAACATTAAACTGTGAATGGATTGGTTGACCGAGTCGTGCATATCGCGTCCCAGGCGTTTGCGCTCTTCCAGTTTCGCCAGCCGGCGTTGTTGCGCCACGATCTGCGCCTGAGACTCTTGAAGATTCTTATTCAACTCACGGATCTCGAATAAGCGCTGTGCCAACGCCTGCTCGGTTTGATGATGTTTTGTAACATCGCTTAACGTCATCAACTTCCCATATTGTTTTCCGAAGTTGTCTTTAAACAGGGCTAAATGGGTGTCGAACATTCTTGGTTCGCCTTCATGGACCACCGTCAATGGAGAGCTGCGGTTGGAGTTGTGGGAAAACAGATCGACAATTTCTGGATGATCAACCATGACCGTCTGGAGCGGTTTTCCCAGGTGATCGTGATTGATTTGGAAAAGTTCCTGAGCAGCCGGGTTGAAATCCACCATGCGGTTATTTTCATCCAACACCAAAACACAATCGCTCATCTGCTCGATCATTGTATAACGGGCAATGGGAACAAGGTCCAGAAGACGCGTGCCATATAGAATCAATATATATAGGATGCCTAACACACAGCAGATAATAGGCGCCCAATCTACCCCTTTGAGTCTCTGACTTGCAAGTAGATAGATCACAGCACTTACCACGGAAAGCATGCTTGTAATAAAAAGCAGGCGGGCTTGCCTTCGTGAAAACTCAGTACCTATGCGCGATGCCTTCCATATGGGTAGGATAATGATGAGGGTCATCAGGAGCCCGGTGATGCCCGCCCAGTAGTATCCCGGCCCATGCCCGAAGATGAGAGTATTATTGCCGAAATCACTTCCCGTGAAACTCTTCCAAAGTAATCCATGCCAGTCATTGGTCCATGCCAGCAGGATATTGGAAATTGGGATGACCCAAAAAAAAGCCTTTACCGACTTTTTCTTTAACCAGTCTGCAAAACCCCCATACACCAGCGAAAACATCGCAAGGAAGGCGAAGGTAATATTATAGAAAGTGTATTCCCATTTTGCAAAAAAAACTTTTAATGGAATTGGGACGGTCGCATAATTTACTTCGGCAAACAGCGTCCAAATAGCGATTCCCAGCATTGCCAGCGTAATATACAGCCCGCCTTTGTTTTTTCTCCTTTTCCAGCTAATATAGATGGTAAAGGAATTTATCAACGAAGTTATGATTAATATAACAATGAGGTTATTGGTCAGCGTGAACATGGAGCCTCCGCGCCAAGAATAGTCTACTTTGTTTATGGTCTGACTTCAATGAAAAAACACTGACCTCAGCAGTGTCTTTGATGTATCAATTTATTTTCCGTAAGATTTATACTTGCACCCAGCATCGAGAACGGCTTCGGCATCCGCAGATGCGCCTTGCGTTTGCGAAACACGCTCCCAAAGAGAGGCAAGCGCGGGACATAAAATCTCCTGTCCTCTGATGGTACGCTCTGTTAATTTTATGGCTTTATCCGTTTCACCTGTCATGGCGAAGGCTTCGATGAAAGGAAGATTCTCCACAGGCATGAGCGCGTTGTATCCATCCTTTTGCGCCTCGTTAAATAACTTAACAACACCCTCCCAGTTATTCTCCAGGCGCGCGATCTCGGCTTTTGCATAAAAATAACACCAGCCATGCGCAGGTTCTGCACCGAAAAAAGTTTTATCCAGAATTAGCGCAGGCGCATCTGGTTTGATAAGCGATGGATTTGAAAGCGGGATGGCATTGATCAAATAAGCATTAGCGCCCGGGACGGTCTCAGCATTTCCATAAAGCGGGTCAAGCACGCGCAGGCAGCCATCTGCTTCTTTATAAAGCACCACGCTGTTCGAAGTGGAGCCGCTGAAATACACCGTGCGATACTGCAGTTCAATCGGTTCGTTTGCTTTCAGTGACGCTGTATCGAACCTTGTTTTGAGATAATAAAGCACATACGGAATATCGCGGCTGTTTAATTGCGGCGCATAGATCAAATTGAGCGGTGCGGTGAGCTGCAGGTCCGATACGTATTTGAAAGGCAGTTCATACGTCAGCAGGGCAGTGTTCTCTTTTATTGCAGGCACCCGCCATGCAAGCTGCCAGAAGAAATTTTGCTGATTCGCCCAGTCTCTTCGATAGGTGTTCGCAACGGTGAATTGATACGCCGTGGACATGCCGATCAAAATGCTTAAGAGGATGAGCTTCGCGCGCCCCTTTCTTAATGTCAAATCTGCCAGCCCTACGATAAATAAACTAGCCCCAAACATGATCGAAACAAAGAACCTGTCGTAGTCGAATTCGATTTTGAGAGGGAGCCCCGCCGCCCAGGAGGGGAGCCTGCCTGCAAAGATTGCAACCAGGCCAATGGCGACAGCCCACCCGCCCCATGAAATGGTTGCAGGTTTTTCACCGAGTTCATCGTCTCTCGCCTGCATCACAAAGAAAACCACGAGTGTAGTGATCATAAAAATGGCGAACGAAATAATCTGCGTAGCGGAGCCATCGACGGTTGCAAAGATGTTAAACGTTCCCAGCCATGCAGTGAAGCCGGAAAGTGAAAGTGTAGTAATAAACTCGTTGAGAAGCACGAGCGGGGAAAGCCTGGAAAGTGCATTGATCTCATACGAATTGTAGGCAGTGGACTGATGATAGGAATATGTCCAGGCCGCGTTGATAATCCACACGATAAGGTAAGGCAGCCACTGCCAGATGGATTGTTTTAGAAAATCTTTGCGGTCTGCTGATGTCTCTGCGAAAATGGCGAGGATGAAGAACAGGCGCAGGATTTCCAGCCCGAAGAAATATTCGGTGGAAAAAAGCCCAAGCGCCTGCAGGAGAACCGCCAGCACAGTGAAATATTTTGGCGCGTTGTTATTACGAAGAATGTGAACTGTAAGAATAAAAGAGGCAAGCAGAAAGAAAAGGGGAATGAGTTCCTGGTTGACATGAGTCAACGCCACCCATTGCTGTCCGTAGGCAGGATAGACGGTGAACAGCAGGACCACCCATAGCAGGGAACTCTGTCGGGTGGGCCATACTTTTCGTAGCAGCCACCACACTTCCAGCGCAAGCAGGAAGCGGATGATGAGACCAAGAATCTGCCAGACGAGCGGATGTCCGCCAAAGATGGAAGTCGTCACCATGAAGATGGGTCCCAGCAGCGGACGGAAGGGGCGGAATGATTCGATGAATTCTGTGGGGCCAAAGAAGCGCAGGAACCACGCAAAGGGCCAGTCATCCCAGTAGAAGCCCATCCACGGGATGAGCAAACCGTATGCCAGCACAACAAGCAAGAGCAACACGGCGGGAATGGTCATTGGTTTTTGAAGAAGTTGTTTAAGTTTTTCTTTCACGCTGTGATTTTACCATCTCGAATGTGCCGAAAATCGACATGTTATGGAATGCCCGTGACGGGTATAATCCAATTTATGCGCCAAAATAAACTAGCAGATATTGCCATCTATCTTTTTCTGATCGTTGTTTTCCTTGCGCCGCGCCTGCCCAAGATCGATTCGTTCGTAACTTTGGATGAACCTTCATGGTTAAGCCAGGGCGCGAATTTTTATTATGCGCTTGGGCAGCGGGAATTTGAAAACACAGTCTATGAATACCAGCCGGCTGTCACCACCATGTGGATCATCACATTTGGGATGATGGCTTACTTCCCCGAATACCGCGGCTTTGGGCAAGGGTATCTCGATTACGAAAAAGGGCGGCTCGATCCGTTCATGTACGAACATGGATACAAGCCGCTTACGCTGCTGGCATATTCAAGGATAATCCAGGTATTTGTCATTCTCGTCCTTTTTCTTTTATTTTATTATTTGCTTCAACATTTTCTTCCGAAACCAAGCGCCGCCTTTGCCGTGGCGTTCGTTTCCTTTGACCCTTACTATTTGGGACTGACGCGCATGCTCACGCATGAAGCAATGGTTTCGTTATTTGTGTTGGTTTCTTTGCTGGCTCTTGCCGTTTATCTGCTGAAGGATCGCAGATTTTTATTTTTGCTGATCTCTGGTGTAGCTGCAGGGTTTGCTCAATTAACAAAATCATCTGCCATTGCCATGCTGGCAGGCGTGGGTATTTTGTTGCTGGCACAAATGATTCAAGATAGGCAGCACGGATGGGGTAAAGCGCTTCTGAATGTCCTGAAACCTTTTGCGATTTGGCTGGCGGTTTTGATGGTCACTTATTTTGTCTTCTGGCCTGGAATGTGGGTCGCGCCCGGTAAAATGTTGTACGAAGTATATGGAAATGCTTTTAGTTACGCGTTTCAAGGTGCGCGCCTTAAGGTCACTGAAGATTTGGATGTTTCTCAATTCAGTTTGAACACTGCTCCTGCAAAAATTTGGGAAGTTGCCAGAGTCCTGTTTTACAGAACGACTCCCTTCACATGGCTTGGGGTCCTGCTCGGATTTGCGTTGCCGTTCACTCGCAACCGTGAACTGGCCCGCCAGAACAGGCTTTTATTTACCCTCCTGCTGACAAATGCCATTGCATTTGTCCTTCTTATTGGCATAGCCCAGGGACGAAACTCGCCGCATTACATTTTAACCAGTTATGTTTCATTGAATCTGCTGGCTGGGCTGGAGTGGGTGTATGCTTTGGAGTGGCTTGCTTCCCGTTTTTCCATCAAACAAGCGCAAATGCAATATGCAGGTTTGGTGCTGGTGTTGTTTTTGCAAGCATGGAGCGCAGTATCGTTTTTTCCATATTACTTTACGTATCGCAACCCCATTCTTCAATCCGCAGGTTGGTACGCTGAATACCCTCAGAAACCATACGGCGAAGCCTTGGAGATCGCCGCTGCCTATATGGCAAAATTGCCTGATGCTGAAAATTCAACTGCGCTGGTCTATTACAGCCGCGGATGTTTCTCGTATTATTATCCCGGTAAATCGGTCAGTTTTCGTCCATACTATGTGGATGGCGAACATGCAATAGATTTATTGAGCAACATCCAGGCTGCGGATTATTTAGTTGTTTACTATGCCAATCAAGTCCAGCTGGATCAGTATAATAAATATCTCGATATCCTCTCCACGGTGGAACCATTCCATGTTGTATGGATGGATGGATATGAGTACGTGCGAATTTACAGGGTAGATTCGTTCACTCCCGAAATACTAGAAGCGCTGAAAAATTTATGAAAACTATCGTATCTCAATCAAACTTCAGCAGGCTGCGGCACATCCTTATCCTGCTGGCATTGGTTGTGCCTTCCTGGGTAATAAATATTGCCAGGGTGGTTAATGTCGATGAGCCGCGCTGGGTGATTCGCGGAGCGAACTATTACTATGCAATCACTCATGGAGATTTTGAAAACACTCTATATGAATATCATCCCGGGGTGACGAATATGTGGATTGTTGCCACCGCCATGCATTTTTATTTTCCTGAATATCGCGGCATGGGGCAGGGATATTTTGATCCTCTAAAACCGAAATTTGAAGAATTCCTGAGAGGGCATGGCAGGGAAGCCATTGACCTTGTCCGTAACAGCAGGCTGATACAGGCTGCTGTGTTGGCAGTTCTAGCTGTGACAGGTTTTCTATTATTGCAATTGTTGGTAGGCGAAAAAGCGGCGCTTCTCTCAATTGCACTCGCGACCATTGCTCCCTTCTTTCTAGGACATTCCCGTTTGCTCAACCTTGAAGGGATGTTATCCCTATATGTGCTTTTGTCGATTCTTGGAGCGCAGTTGTATCTGAACAAAGAGCGCAAATTGGTTTATTTGCTTTTGTCCGGTGCCGCGTTTGGTTTGGCGCAGTTGTCCAAATCCTCCTCAATTGTGGTGCTGGGACTGGTCGGGCTGATGCTCGTTGCAGGCTTGTTCAAGAAAAATGAAAAAACGTTCAGCGCAAAGTTTTGGGATGCAGTTCGAGTATTCCTAATTTGGTTCGGGACAGCGGCGTTGGTGTATTTTGTCCTCTGGCCGGGGATGTGGGTTGCACCGGGGAAAATGCTCTCTGGGGTGTATGGGAATGCAATCAGTTACGCCTTTCAAGGCGCGCGCCTCGATGTGACCGAACAATTGGAGCCTTCGGGCTTTAGCCTGATCACAAGCTTTGATGGTGTCGCTGAGTTTTTTCAGAAATGGGCTTCCTCTTCCACGCCTGTTACCTGGCTTGGATTATTGTTTGTTGCATTTGCATTTTTCTCGAAAGATAAAGAGCGATTGCCTGCGATAACAAAATCCACACTTATTTATTTGGGTATGCTTGGCCTGTTGTTCATCCTCATGTTCGGGCTGGCGCAGGGACGCGACTCCCAGCACTATATCCTCAGCAGCTATGTCAGTTTTGATGTGATGGCAGGCATTGGCTGGTGGTATGCATGGGTGTGGATGCAGAACCGATGGGCTGGTCTAAACCGTGTTTATACAGCCATGGCAGCATTGATTCTTTTGATATTTGTGCAGATCGGGTTTGGCCTGCCTTATGCCCCCTATTACTTTAATTACAAAAGTCCCTTTGCCAGCCTGCCTGCTACGTACGGGTACGGAGAAGGGTATGCTGAAGCGGCAGATTACCTGGCGCAAAAGCCAAATGCCAAAGAGATGCATGCTTATGTGTACAGCGGGATGGGGACGTTCTCCTTTTTCTTCCCGGGCGAGACCATGGTCTTTAAGAGAATCCATCTAATTAAAGGAGATTATTCGGCAGTCACAGAGGAAATGCGGCAGAACGATTATCTGGTTCTTTATCCGATTGTACGCGGAAAACAGCCGGAGACAGAGAGAGTGCTGAACGCATTGCAGGACATTAATCCTGAAAAAAAAATCGTGATTAATGGACTTGACTATGTTTATATCTATCGGGTTGCTGATATCCCAGAAGAGGCGTATAAAGAGATTGAGGGGAAATAACCAATTTGTATTTCTTGCCGGCTACAACGGCATGGGAACATCTTCTTGGTGAAGTGCTTGTCTTTAAACGGGTTTATCTGATCAATGACGATTTCAAAACAATCCTGAATGAAATAAGGTTTTCCGATTATCTGGGTCCCGTCACTCGCAGCACCCACCCAGAGGCCGAAAAGGTAATATATGTCAACGGGCTGGAGTACATACAGATTTATAAAGTAGCAGATATTCCCGAGTCTGTGTATGAAGCACTGCTTCAAAAGCAGCGTCAACAGTAAATTTCAAAAGGCGACATCTTATACTCCGATGTCGCCTTTTGGTTATATTGGAAATTTACGGATTCGGCGGCCCGCCTGACGGCATACAAGCCAGTTGACTTGAGTTGGGCGGCGTGTTACATGTGCCGCTTAGTGACCCGTTCGGGGTGTTCATTATACAAGCTGCATTGACTGTGAGGTTTGCGCACGCATCGATAGCCGCCTGGGGAGGCTGACTGCCAACAGGTTGTCCGTTGCTTTGAGTGGATTGGGTGTCCGCAGGAGCTTGACCCTGCCGTCCTTCGCCTGCTGAAAGCGCACGCACCGCAGGCTCGCCGTGGAAACAACCAACAACATATGGGAATTCATGCGTAGCGTGGTAGTGATACATCTCGACCATCTGACCATCCCAAGCCACAGTGTGGGTGTGACCGTGACATACGTCCAGATCTTCATTTTCCACTTCCGCGCCATCTTCACCGTAATACCCATATATTCCATATCCATCGAAAGCGTAACCGACCAATGAAGAATGTCCGCTGGCGGCAGTATCTTCGATGCAATCGCTCAGGTTGTGATAATGATAAAAACCAGAGACCTGTGGATGACCATCGCAGTTATCCTGTACTTCGTGCGCAACGGCATCACGGCCTTCGGCATCAAAAGCGCTGAAGATAACTACACCAGAGAGCATTATCCCAATTTCGCCGCCTACACAATTAGGCTGTGCTGCTGCGGTGGGAGTAACGGGCAAACTCAACGTGATGGATTGTTCCTGAATGGGATTTGGATTGCGATCCACAGCATAAGCATCATCGCTTGGGTCAACGGGAAAATTTCCAGTGGTGTGATCAGGCAGGTCGTTGCCGGTGAAGACGCGCTGATCGCCTTGAATGGAAATGGTGAAACTGCTGGGCCATGATACGGACCCATCTACAACGGCTTTCTTGGTTGCATCCCAGGTGCCGTCGCCGTTCATCCATGAACCAGTGCCTGTTGCGCCGCCGCCGTTGAAGGAAGTCATGCATGAATATACATATCCAATTTGTGGGATCGTTGAATACTTTCCATCGCCAACTTCAAGGTGGGTCAGATCCACATCGGAATGATGTTCTGCATCACTATGGTCGTGATCATTTTCGGTTGATGTGGTGGCGGTAGGTTGAGCGGGGTCTTGAACCGATGCAACTTGACCCGAATTTTCCTGAGCTTGTGATGTGGTGGGTTCCGCCTGCGGAGGAGTTCCCAAACAGGCAGACAAAATGATCGAGCTGATGACGAACAGGGCAAACAATTTACTGTTAAACATTTTTCTCTCCTTTTGTAATGATTGCCTCATTGTACAGATGTAAAAAGAATGCAAGGAGTGTATGAAATCATCGAACTTGTGAAAAACCCATGCAGTCACTCACGAGCTGATATGACAGGTGTCATGGGTAAATCTGAAAACTACTTGCACCTATAAAGAGTCATTGCTTGGCCTTGAGGCCCCCCTGTGTTTACTTCGCTGTAATCCAGCACCACGGCGCAAGAGGTTTTCAACCAGTTTGTAATGTCCTCTTTGTTGCTGCGATCACTGCCGTATAACACGTAGCGCAGTTCACCGTTTGCAACCATCTCTGCCAGGTCATCCGCAGTGACAACTTCATCCTGCCCGGCGAAGCCGCCCATGTATAAAACGGGGCGTCCCGTTGCGATCACAAGCTGTGACCCTTGTTGTGATGAAGGCACCGCCACAAGATATTTTATGTCTTGCGTATTTGCTTCAAGATATGAAAGCAATTCAGTATTTACGTTTGAACTTTGCTGCTGGCGCGCACGGTCAAAACCATCCTGCGCTTGATTGTTGCCAGTATAAGCAGTGGGCAGGTTGATGTCCGAGCTTGACACCACAGTCATGATTGTCCAATACATGGGGATGACCATCATTGCCGCCAAAATTGTGACGTATGCCAAACGCCTCTGCGCGAACTGGAAGGTGATTCCCAACCCAAGCAGAATGCCACTTCCAAGCATCCACCACGAGAATTCGTTGTATTGCGTTGTGGCAAAATATTGAAAGCCAATGGTCACTGTTGCAGAGAAGGCCAGCAGAATACCGACCCATTTCTTGTCCGCACTCCATGACCAGAGTTGAGCGAAGCCAATGCCAACCATTGCGCCAAGTGCGGGAGCAAGCATGATGGTGTAATAGGCATGGAAGATTCCCGAAACTATGCTGAAGAAGACCACGCAAGTCAGCAGCCAACCGCCCCAAAGTACAAGAGCCTTGTGCGCGCCAGATTCAATGGGTAATTGGATACGTGAAGCGAAAAGCGTGAACAGCACATTGATCAACGCGAAGGGAAGAAGCCACGACATCTGTTTGGACAAAGGTTGAGTGAAGAAGCGTAAGACTCCAGGTACCCCAGTTTCCTGGCTGAACGGAATTCCGTTCCCTTGCCCTTGTGAACCTTGTCCATTCGGGCCGCCGTTGGGAACTTGTCCACTTTGACCTTGCGGAATCATGTTGGCGGGGGCGCAGGCTAATTGATCCAGATTGGGAGGAGCGATACATGTTCCGTCAATGGCGCGATTGGGCAGGTTGAATGAACAGGCTGCGCCTTGTGTTAAATTGGCGCACGCATCCAACGCTTGCTGCGGCGGACCTTGGCGGGGATTCTGCTGAGGCTGAGTCCCCTGACTGAGATTGGTACCAGCCATCGGCGCGGAAGGAGGCGTATTCCCATTTTGCGGAGCGCCTTGGCCTAATCCACTGTTATCGAGTCGTGAAATGCCGTTATGCCCGAAGATCAATCCCATCACGGTATTGTTATCGCTTGATCCAATGTACGGACGTGAGTCTGCGGGAACCAAATCCACAACAAGAGCCCACGAAAGCGAAACTGCCACGAGCAGAATAGTGGCGATGCCGAGGTTGATAATTTTGCGCAGCCAGCCTTCTTTGGAGCCGAAGAAATACAGCGCGTAAAAGGCGGGCAGCGGCAAAAAGGCTTGCAGCATTTTGATGTTGAAGCCGAGGCCGACGATGAACGCGCCGAGCAGCAACCATGTGATTTTGCCCGACTCGGTGGCTTTGATGAACGCCCACGCCGCGAGAAGCAGGAAGAAGACCAGCATCCCATCCATGGTGTTGTTGCGGTTGGTGGCGACGAAGACGGGAGTGATGGCCATGACGAAAGCAGCGACAAGCCCTGCAAGCTCGCCCATGTATTTTTTGACCATGCTGTACAGCAGCGGAATCCCGAAGACACCCGCGAGAATGCCGGGCAACGAAACGCTAAAACCACTCACACCGAGGAAATAAGCGAAAACTGCTTCGATCCATAATCCCAGCGGAGGCTTGTCCACAGTGACCGATCCGCCAGGCTCTGCCGCCACGAAGAAGAAGTTGCTCCACGAACCCAGCATGGATTTTACTGCTGCCGTGTAATAGGCATTGGCATCGCCGATGGATTCGATGTTGTACATGTGAATACCGAATGAAAATACCATGATGGCGATGACGAGAAGAGTGGAGATTTTCACGCCGAAGAAAAGATTTTTCTTCAAGAAAGAAGGTTGTGCGGGAAGGGTTGCTGTTGTCATTTTGGTTGTTGCTCCTGTTATTTCGTCATTGCGAGGGCACTCTTGTTCTTTGCCCGAAGCAATCTCCATCACAGGGATGGGGATTGCTTCGTCGGGCTAAAGCCCTCCTCGCAATGACGTAGATTTTATATCCCCCCACCAAAAACCGAGAGTGAAGCCAATCACGAACTTCCTTATATCTCCATGAAATCCTGCACCCGCACCCATGACACCTGTCATGGAATGTTCGGGCGAATCATGACCACATGCACAGGGCATGACGGAACCTTCATGATAAGATTTGCTCATGCACGCCACGAATGACTCTACCCGCTTTCTCCGCATCGCCGCATGGATATGGATCGGCTACCTCATCGCCATGGCAGTGATGGATTTTGCGTTGTACACCCCACAGGTTCAGCGTATCCTTGCCCAAAACCCACAGTCCCAAATACAGCCACTCCTGCCGAGTAATTATCCCGTCAATCCTCCGCCCACCAATCTGCCGATTAATCGTTTTGCCCCTGTATTTTTGTTTTACATCGTGAGCTTTTTTGTCGCATCATCTTTTCTGCTCTTCACGCATTGGGGTTGGATACAAAATAAATTAGGCAGTCTTTATTATCCACTGTTATTGTTCGCCATTTCCGCCGCGCCGATTATCATTAACGTGCTGGTCGTTCCGCGCTTCCCGCAGGGGCCGCTTTCCAATGCTGAGGGCATGGCGCTTCGCCAATTGCCTGTCTTATTTGTTGCGCTGGCGCTCGTGGCATGGGAATATCAACTTCCGCACATCATCTTTTTCAGCATTTCCACCACCGTCTTTGAGCTTGGCCTTATCCTCTTTGCTTCGGTTCAATCACGC
Source organism: Anaerolineales bacterium (assembly GCA_014860805.1). Lineage (GTDB taxonomy): Bacteria > Chloroflexota > Anaerolineae > Anaerolineales > Villigracilaceae > Villigracilis. The sequence goes on along the minus strand of JACZJB010000243.1, from coordinate 15,773 downwards.
GGTGTTTTTGTCTTTCTTTTTATTGCCATTATTCGTACCATCAGTTTTATTGCATTAGGAATTTTCATTAACCTGCTTGTCAACCGGCTGCGTGATCAAAGTGAATCGCTGCGCGAGGCGAATGCTAACCTTTCGCATTATGCGTCCACCTTGGAGCAGCTTGCTGTGAGCCGCGAACGCAATCGTCTCGCCCGCGAACTACATGATACACTTGCCCATTCCCTCACAGCCATCTCCGTCTCGCTTGAAACCGCCAAAGCCTATTTCGATATTGATGTCAACAAGACCCTCGAATTTATAGACAAATCTCTCGATGCCACTCGCAAAGGTGCGGATGAAACTCGCCGCGCCTTGAAAGCCTTACGCTCATCCTCTTTGGAAGACATGGGAATCAACCTCGCCATCCAACGTGCGGCTGAAACCGCCGCGGCGCGCTCCCACCTTAATCTGACGCTTGATCTTAAAAATCCCATGCCTACTCTTAGCCCAGACGTACAGCAGACCATCTTCCGTGTGGCGCAGGAAGCGATTGAAAATGTGGTCAATCACTCGCGCGCCAAAAATTTCAGTGTGATCCTTGAAAGCGACATCCACACTACGCTCACCATCCAGGATGACGGCATCGGCTTTGACTCGAAATCCACAGAACCCACGGGACATTTCGGCCTCGTCGGCATGTATGAACGCGCCCAACTCGCGGGTGGCAAATTGAAAATAAGCAGTGAAAAAGGAAAAGGCACGAAGGTTGTGCTGACTATATAATCTTTGCATTCCTCGCTGAGTGGAGCCGCGATCCTGAACGAAGTGAAATGAAACTGAAGGATGCGCGACGTAGTCGAAGCGTGGGGCGCATAATTTCCCTGTCCTTCGGCTGCGCCGCATAAGACCAAGTGCCTGCGGCTCCGCTCAGGACGAAGAGATAATTTTATGAAAATCCTCCTCTGTGACGACCAGGCCGTGATACGTGATGGACTTGAAATGCTTCTCAACCTCGAGAAGGATTTCCAAGTCGTTGGCACAGCGCAAGACGGCGCCGAAGCCGTTGAACTCGCCGCCAAAAGGCAACCAGACTTGATTTTGATGGACTTGAAAATGCCGATCATGAACGGCATCGAAGCCACGCGCGAGATCCGCACGAAGTTCCCTAATATCAAGATCCTCGTTCTTACCACCTACGATGATGATGAATGGGTCTTCGACGCCATCCGCGCGGGTGCATCGGGCTATCTGCTCAAAGACACCCCGCGTCAAAAAATTGTGGAAGCCATCCGCGGGACAATGGATGGCAAATCCTTCGTCGACCCCGCTGTCGCAGGCAAGCTGCTCAACCAGGTCGCCAGCAAACAAACCCAGCCCACCTCCATCCTCACAGACAAACTCACCGAGCGTGAGCTGGACGTGTTGCGCCTGATCGCAAAAGGTATCAACAATGGCGAGATCGCGGCTCAACTGCACCTCTCCGAAGGCACAGTGCGGAACCATGTCAGCGCTATTTTGGAAAAATTGGGAGTTTCAGATAGAACACAAGCAGCTGTCATTGCGATACAGCATGGATTGTGATTTTACAACGGAGCCTTCGCAGCCATCCCCGCATTGCGCGGATACTTTGGCGGCGTGGCAGCGACCTTGTCCACAAGCACGAGGAAGCGGTCGTCGGCAACACCAGGTAAATTAACGGGGATTAACTGACGTAATTTTCCACCCAATAATTTCATCGCTTTTTCAGCGGACTGCGCTTCAGCGGGTCCGCTTTCACCTTTTTGAGCGAGCATGATCCCGCCGATTTTTACGAAGGGAAGAAGATACTCACTCAAGATATTTAAGTTTGCCACGGCGCGCGCCACAGCCCAATCATAGGATTCGCGGTGCTGGGGCTTTTGCCCTAAATCTTCTGCGCGGGCGTGGATCACATCCACACCTTCGAGCCCCAGCTTGCTGACGATGTGCTGGCAGAACATGGCTTTCTTGCCCACTGATTCCACGAGTGTCACATGCATGGTGGGATAAATTATTTTCAGGGGAATGCCCGGGAAACCAGCGCCAGTTCCAACGTCCACGAGGCGAAGCGGGGGATTGGCTTTCCACGCCAGTACGCAGGAATATGAATCCAAAAAATGCTTGGTGCGGATCGACTCCACGTCTCGAATGGCAGTCAGGTTGAATTTCTGATTCCACTCAAGCAGTTCTTTTTCGTAATTAATCAGCGCCATCACCTGCCGCGCCGTCAGGTGGACATTGAAGAGTGAGCGCGCGTCGTTGATCAACGAATCCATTGAGGTGATTATAAAGCAAATGTTGGCGATGGCATAAAACATGAGGACGGTGGTGACACCGTCCTCATAATTTCCAATTACTTCTTTACATCTTCCTCAACCTTCGCATCCACTTCCTTCTTTTTGTTTCCGCGCAATTTGCGGAATAAGAAGCGCGCTCCGATAAAGATCAGGTAAAGTGGAATGCCGACGGTGATCCACACAGGCAAGGTGTAGATAACGAAGCGGATGACGAAGTTCACAAAATCTTGATAAAAGTAGATCAAGTCCTGAACGGCATCCTTGGCAACGCCCTGCGGCTCCCAGCCGCCGATCTCAATGGGCTGCTCTTTCTCTTCTGCGATGATAGTGATGGTAATCGCGGAAAGTGCGGCGGCTTCTTCATAATATTTCATCTGGCCTTTGACGATCTCGATCTGCTCGCGATAGTAGACGAGCTGGTTGAAGACATTCACCACATCTTCGGTTTCGGTGGCAGTTTCCATTATCTCGCTCAACTGTTTTTCTGCAGCTTCAAGGTTGACAAGGCGAGACTTCAGATCCACATATTCGGCAGTTACATCCTGCCCTGAGCGGGTTTCGGTTCGGACTTCAACCACATCTGTCTTGATCTTCTTCAACGCATCTTCTAGCGATTCGGCGGGTACACGGATGACCACCTGCGCTTCTGGAACTTCCACATAGTTGTTGGTGTAGCTTTGATACAAATTGGATGAGACAACAAATCCGCCCAATTGCTGTGCCATGATTTCGATCTCTCGCATGCGGGCTTCCACATCGGATACAACAATGGCAACATCTGCGTTTTGGATGACGATGCGTTCCACGGCTGCGGCTTGCACACCGTTCCCGCCGCCGCTGGCTTCATAGGAATCCGCAATGCCGGCAGTTGGCGCGGGCATTGCGTCATACATCTCGGGGGCGGCTGCCGGCGCTGATCCACCGCCAAAACCTGGTAAAGGCGCTTCTTCCGAATATCTGGCTGAGCTGCCGCATGCGGCGAGGATCAATGCGGCAATAACGATAAAACTAAATGGCAATATCTTTTTCATGGTCTCTTCTCCTTTTACTACAAATGACTTCTCCACCCAATGGACGAATGTGTTCAATAAATAGTTCCCAATGCTTACCATCCCTCTGCGATGCGGGCTGCGTGCTTTTCGGGCAATCCTGCCGAGCGGATGCGTTCCTGTACTTCGGCGATGTTATATTCAGCGCGGCGCGGAGTCCACGTCTTGGCTGCGGTGTCGTAGATGGCGTAGGCGGCGCGCGGGTCACGGTCTCTCGGCTGGCCGACAGAGCCCGGGTTCAGAATTAGCTTCGGGTGAAGCGGGATCGCATCATTTGGCTTTACAGATTCAAGAGTTACACGGTCACGCTCCTGATCCAATGCGAACATGCATTGAATGTGTGAATGTCCAACAAAGCACACCGGTGTGTCGAAATGATCGAAATTCAACCGCGCCGACAATGTGTTCAAAATATATTCCCACAACGGGTCACGCGGACTGCCATGCGCCATGGTCGCTTCGCCGCGCACTTTTGTTTTGGAAGGCAGCGAATTCATATAATCCATGTTGCTGGCAGATATAACCTTTTCGTGATATGCCAATGATTTCCGCGCATCGCCGTTAAAGGTTTCAAGCGGCATTTTGCCAATCACAGCCACATCATGGTTGCCAAGCAGGCAGGTCAGGTTTTTAATATCGCGAATTTCCTCCACCACGGCATTTGGGTCAGGTCCATAGCCCACCAGGTCTCCCAAACACCAGGTCTCATCCACTTCGCCTGCATCTTTCAATACGGCCATTAACGCGGTGTAATTCGCATGAATATCAGACATTACCAAAATACGCATATCACTCCAACAGTCTTGCAACGTGCTCGATGATTTTTTCAGCCGCTTCGGTCTTGCTCATCAACGGCAAAATTTCCCTGGTCCCATTTGCAAATAGCAAGGTAAGGCGGTTTGTTTCCACGCCAAAGCCCGCATCTTTTGCAGAGATATCGTTGGCGGCGATGAAATCCAACCCCTTGGATATTAACTTTTCTTCTGCATTTTCAAGCAGGGATTGACTCTCCGCTGCAAACCCCACCGCCACGTTGAACCGCTTCTTTTCTCCGAGTACGCCTGATACCGTCCGAAGGACATCAGGCGCCGCTTCGAGTTCGATCTGCGGAATGCCATCCCGCTTTTTCATTTTCTCTTTGGCAGCCTGTTTCGGGCGGAAGTCCGCCGCAGCTGCCGCCATGATCAACGCATCAGCGGATTCGTTCAACAGCGCATCCAGCATTTCCTGCACGCTTTTCACGTTGATGACGTTCGTTCCCACAGGCGGAGTTAATGCGGTTGGTGCTGTGACGAGAGTAACCTTTGCTCCTTCGTCCAACGCGGCTTGTGCGAGAGCGTAGCCTTGTTTGCCGCTTGAATGATTTGTAATCACACGAACCGGGTCAATCGCTTCCTGAGTGCCGCCTGCGGTGACGATCACTTTTTTGCCAGCCAGTTTTCCGTGCTTGCCAAGCGCCATGCGGATATGACCGAGCACTTCCATCGGCTCGATCATGCGTCCCTTACCGGAAAGACCCGAAGCGAGGTGCCCGCTCCCAGGACCGGCAACCAGCACCCCGCGGGATTGAAGCGTGTTGAGATTCTCTTGCGTTGCAGGATGATCGAACATCCCGCCGTCCATCGCGGGTGCGATCAGAATTGGGCATGTCGCTGCCAGCGCAGTGACCGTCAGTAAATTATCTGCAATTCCATGCGCGAGTTTTGCCATCGTATCTGCGGTGCATGGGGCGATGACAAGTAAATCTGCTGTTTTACCAAAACTGACATGCAGAATGTGAGCTTCGTTCCCCCACAGATCAGCGTCTGTGTATGCGCGGCGCCCAGTGACGGATTGAAAGGTGAGCGGTGTGATGAAATTTTCTCCCGCGCCAGTTAAAAGCACATCCACCTTTGCGCCAGCTTGTGCCAACTTGGAAGCCAGGTCCGCTGCTTTGTAGGCTGCAATGGACCCAGTGACCCCAAGCAAAATGTGCTTTCCTGAAAGGACGGACATATGAGGGTGATTATACTTCCAAGACAAAATAAATCGATGGTTTAATCCACCTTACTAAAGTCCCTGTCTTCTGTGACTGTTGTGGAAACTATCTTTAAGATTTGCCCCTTGACGCATCTGCGTGACAGGCATAGAATAGCGCCCAACATGCTTAAGTCCGCCCGTTGGTTTGCGTTTTACTTTTATTACGGTTTCCGAAGTTCGGTTGCCGTTGGTGGCGCTTAAGTAGACAGAAATAAATCTGTTCACGTAAAAGAGCGAGGCCACGCGGTCTCGCTCTTTTTTATTATCTCGTTCCAATACCGAGGAGAATGATATATGTCTATTCGTGGGATTCGCGGCGCAACCACTGTATCGGCTGATAAGCCCGATCTGATTCTCGAAGCCACGCGGGAATTACTTGAGGCGATTTTGGAGGCAAATGAAAGTATGCGTCCCGAAGACGTTGGCAGCGCCATCTTCACCGTGACCGAGGATCTCGCTTCGACCTTCCCCGCGCAGGCTGCCAGACAAATGGGCTGGGGACTTGTCCCGATGATGTGCGCAAGGGAAATTCCCGTGCCGGGCAGTCTGCCAAGAGTGATCCGTGTCCTCGTCCACTGGAATACGGAAACGCCGCAGGATGGAATCACACATGTGTATTTGAAAGACGCGGTCAAGCTGAGACCTGACCTGGTTGCAGCGCAATAACATAAACACTCTGGTGGTCGAGTAGGGCGAAGCCCGTATCATAACCACTAAAAGTAAACAGGAGAATCACCATGATGATCATTATGAAAGCCAATGCCACCCCTCAACAGGTGGAAGCAGTGATCGAGAAGGTCAAGTCTGTGGGGTTGAACGTCCATCTCTCACAGGGAGTCGAAGCGACGATTATCGGTGCCATCGGCGAGACGCATAGCATCCCAACCGAACGCTTCGAAGGCTTGGACGGGGTAGAGATCGTCCAACGCATCACCCAGCCGTATAAACTCGCTTCGCGGCAGTTCCACCCTGAGAACACTGTCCTGCCATTGGATGGATTTACAGTGGGTGGCGGCGAGATTGCTGTCATTGCGGGACCATGTTCAGTGGAGAGTCGCTCGCAGATTTTAGAAACAGCCCAGGCTGTGAAAGAGGCGGGAGCATCCGCTTTACGAGGCGGAGTCTTCAAGCCGCGCACGTCACCCTATTCCTTTCAGGGACTTGGCGAGGAAGGTCTCGAACTTCTTGCTGAAGCGCGGGAGCAAACGGGGTTACCTATCGTTGCTGAGATCATGTCGCAGGTGCAAGTGGATGTGATGGTGAAATATGTGGATGTGTTGCAGGTGGGCGCGCGCAACATGCAAAACTTCAATTTGCTTCGTGTCATCGGCGAGACGCGTGCCGCTGTCTTGCTCAAGCGCGGACTCTCTGCCACTGTTGAAGAACTGCTTATGTCTGCTGAGTATATTTTGGCAGGTGGAAACAATCGTGTGATGTTGTGCGAGCGCGGCATCCGCACCTTTGAAACATCCACACGTAACACAACGGACATCAACGCCATTCCTGTTTTGAAGAACCTGACTCACTTGCCAGTTATTCTTGATCCATCTCATTCCACAGGTTACTCGGAATATGTCGCCGCGATCGCCCGCGCAGGCATCGCCGCAGGCGCGGATGGATTGATTATCGAAGTTCATCCCGACCCAGCCAAAGCAGTCTCGGATGGCAGGCAATCACTGAAACCTGAAAAGTTTGCTGAGATGGTCAAACAGGTCGGACAGATCGCGCAGGTGATGGGACGCAAACTTGCCGCTGTGCAGGGCGAATACGCCAAGCAGGGTTGGGCGTAGAAGTATTCGGTGGTTGAGCGCAAGCAGTCGAAACCACCAGTAACAAAAGTAGTTTTGCTTACATGCTGGTTTCGATACCTTCGTACTCAACCAGCGATGAAAAATAAACAAATAGGACTCAATACATTATGATGATCATCATGCACCCTGGTGCACCCAAAGAGCAGATAGACGCAGTGATTGCTGAGATCGAAAAACAGAACTTATCTTCTCATCCCATTTTTGGCGTTGAACAAACCATCATCGGCGCGGTCGGTGACGGGCATTACGTTCCGAAAGAGATCTTCGAGGCATTGCCTGGTGTGATGGAAGTGCAGCGCATTTCCAAACCGTATAAACTTGCCTCCCGTCAATTCCATGAACACGATTCCATTTTTCAACTCGATGGTTTCCATATTGGCGGGACCGAGATCCCGATCATTGCTGGACCCTGTTCAGTGGAATCCCGCGAACAAATTTTGGAAATTGCACATGCAGTGAAAGAAGCGGGCGCGAATGCGTTGCGCGGCGGCGTGTTCAAGCCGCGCACATCACCTTATTCATTTCAAGGTCTTGGTGAGGAAGGGCTTGAATACATGGCTGAAGCTCGCGAACAAACGGGCCTGCCCATCGTCACAGAAGTAATGGCCGTCTCGCAGATCAAGATGATGGAAAAGTACGTCGATGTTTTTCAACTTGGCGCGCGCAACATGCAGAACTTCAATCTTCTCCGTGCGCTTGGTGAAACCCGCATCCCTGTTCTTTTCAAGCGTGGCATGTCTGCTACCGTGGAAGAGATGCTCATGGCAAGCGAATACATTCTCAGTGGCGGCAACACTCGTGTCATTCTATGCGAGCGCGGTATCCGCACTTTCGAAACCTCCACGCGCAACACCACCGACATCAACGCCATCCCTGTTCTCAAAGAACTTACGCATCTTCCCGTTATCATCGACCCGAGTCATTCCACTGGCGATTCAAAATATGTGTCCAACATTGCCAAAGCAGGTGTTGCCGCGGGTGCCGATGGCGTCATCGTCGAAGTGCATCAAGACCCTGCGCACGCCGTCTCCGATGGCAAGCAATCGCTCACGCCTGAAGCATTCGCCAAAATGGTGAAGCAGGTCAAAGCGGTGGCTGAAGCGGTGGATCGTCGCCTCGTCTCTCAACATGTCACAGCCTGACTTTAATCTCGCAGAGTCCAAGATCGCCATCATCGGATTGGGATTGATGGGTGGTTCGCTCGCGTTGGGACTCAAAGGCAAGTGCGCCGCCCTCTATGGGATTGATCCGCATCTTCCCACGCTCGAACTTGCCCTGTCCCAACACATCGTCGATTACGCTGACAGCGATCCTACTTCCGCCCTGAGGGGAGCGTCAGCGCAGTCGAAGGGCATTGACATGATTATCCTTGCAACTCCCGTTCCCGCGATCTTGACTCTGCTTGAGAAATTGCCAACGCTCATGCCCAACTCCTGCATCGTCATGGACCTGGGTTCTACGAAAAAGTTGATCGTTGACTCCATGTCACGCCTGCCCGAACGCTTCGACCCCATCGGCGGACATCCCATCTGCGGCAAGGAAAAACTCTCGCTTGCGAATGCAGAAAGAACGTTGTATTATGCTGCTCCGTTTTTACTCACACCTTTGGAGCGTACCTCCAAGCGAGCATTATCCGCTGCAAACCAGATCATCGAAGCTCTCGGCGCAAAAGCGACGGTCCTTGATGCATCCGAACATGACCGCATTCTGGCAGCGACAAGTCACTTGCCATTTGTTCTTGCATCGGCGCTGGCACTCACCACACCAGATAGCTTTGCCTCATTCATTGGAACAGGATTTAGATCCACAAGTCGTGTAGCAGGGACATCATCTTCGATGATGTTGGGTGTTTTACAATCCAATCGTGAAAATGTATTGACTGCATTGCATGGATTACAAAATGAATTGGCAAAACTCGAATCTGCTTTATCTTCAGAAGATTTTGAAAAACTCGAGTCCATTTTGAACGACGCCCAAACCAAATACCAGATACTCACACAATGACATCCTCTTCATTAAAGATCGAACCCATACCACATCCATTGAATACCACTGTCCGCGTGCCTGGCTCCAAGTCATTGACCAACCGTGCCTTGTTGGTCGCTGCTCTCGCAAATGGAACCACTCGTTTAACAAACGCTCTTTTCTCTGACGACTCAAAATACTTTGCTCAAGCCCTACAAACGCTTGGCTTTGACCTTCAACTTGATGAAGCCAATCACGAAATGACCGTCACAGGTCTCGGTGGAAAGATCCCTGCCGAGAAAGCTGAACTCTTCATCGGCAACGCAGGGACAGCCGCGAGATTTCTTTCTGCTTTCCTCACTCTTGGCAATGGCGAGTACATCCTCGATGGCGAGCCACGCATGAGAGAGCGTCCTATCGGTGACTTGATGAATGCCCTCAACCAACTGGGTGTGGAAATGGAAGCCAAAAATAACTGTCCACCTGTGGAAATATTCGCAAAAGGTTTGCCTGGTGGTAAGACAAAAATCGCTGGGGACATTTCATCTCAGTTTTTATCCGCTTTGCTGATGGTCGCCCCGTATGCTCAAAGCCCCATCACAGTGACGCTCTCAACCGAACTCAACTCCAAACCCTATGTGGACATGACCATCAACATCATGAAAGACTTCGGTGTGGAAATCGAACGCGAGGACTACAATCGCTTTACCATTCATCCGTCTTTCTACTCGCCACTTTCTACCTATGCCATCGAATCCGACGCCTCTGCCGCATCCTACTTCTTTGCCGTGCCAGCCATCTGCGGCGGGACGGTCAAAGTAGAAAACATCTCGCGCCAATCCGTGCAAGGCGATATTGCCTTCCTCGATGTCCTTCAAAAAATGGGCTGTAGTGTAAGCGAAGCTGACAGCTCAATCACGGTCCACGGTCCATCGTCCATCGTTGGAATTGACATAGACATGCGCGACATCCCTGACACTGCTCAAACCCTCGCCGCCATTGCCCCGTTTGCTGATTCACCGACAAGAATCCGTGGTATTGCATCTGCAAGAGTCAAAGAGACCGATCGAGTCAACGCGACCTGCACCGAACTCAAACGACTCGGCGTCAGCGTGGAAGAACATGAAGATGGCATGACCATTTATCCCTGTGAAAAGATGCGAGTGGCGTCCATTCAAACCTACAACGACCACCGTATGGCAATGGCGTTCTCCCTGATCGGTTTGCGTTTTGACGGAGTCACGATCGAGAATCCATCCTGTGTCTCGAAAACGTTCCCTAACTTTTTTGAAGTGCTGGAAACTTTACGATAAACAACATGCAACCTTCCAACCTTCCAACTTTCAAACTTGGATTGATCGGTTACCCCCTCGGTCACTCCCTCTCACCCAAGATCCACACTGCCGCGTTGAAAGCCTGTGGATTACAAGGTGACTATTCTTTGTTCCCTATCGCACCTGATGACAAAAAAGGATTGAAGGATTTGCTTGCTCATGTCCGTTCTGGCGAAATCCATGGACTCAACGTAACCATACCGCACAAACAAAACGTCATTGAACTCATTGACGAACTCACACCAACTGCCCAAGCCATCGGCGCAGTCAATACGATTTACCTGAAAAGCAATAAACTCATCGGCGATAACACCGACGCCACAGGTTTTCTTTCTGACTTGAAGAGATTCGTAGAAAGGGAAACAAGTAGACAAAGAAACAAGTCAGTTCTGGTTTTAGGAGCAGGTGGATCTGCAAAGGCAGTGGTTTATGCATTAGTCAATGATGGCTGGAACGTCGCCATCGCTGCCCGCAGACTTGAACAGGCTGAAGAACTTGCTTCTCAATTCGAAGGTGTCACTACCATCGAATTGGACCTGCAAACCTTCAAACTTTCCAACGTTCAACTCACCGTCAACACAACTCCCTTAGGAATGACCCCCAACATAGACTCATCCCCACTCCCCAAAGGATCAATTCTTTCGCAAGGTACAATCATCTACGACCTCGTCTATAATCCGCGCGAGACCAAATTCGTGCGAGAAGCAAAACAACAAGGACTGCAAGCCACAACTGGGCTCGGCATGCTCATCGAACAAGCCGCCCTTGCCTTTGAAATTTGGACAAAACATACTCCTCCGCGTGATGTTCTCTGGAGCGCGGTTGAAAACTGATCACTGCTTACTGATTACTGGAGACTGAAATGTCCTTACGCTTCCTCACCGCAGGCGAATCCCACGGACCTTCCCTCACTGCCATCCTCGATGGCATCCCCGCTGGGCTTCCCCTCATACCCGACATCATCAACAAAGACCTCGCCCGCCGTCAACAAGGATACGGTTCAGGCGGACGAATGAAGATCGAAAAAGACACCGTGCAGATCACTGGTGGTGTCATGGCTGGTGAAACTACAGGCGCACCGATCGCCCTCATTGTGCAAAACGATGACCATGTCAAATGGAAAGGCAAGGAAGTGGAACCGATGACCGCTCCTCGTCCAGGTCATGCGGACCTGACAGGTGCAGTCAAATATGGCTATAAAGATTTACGTCCTGCACTCGAACGTGCCTCCGCTCGCGAAACCACCATGCGTGTTGCTGCAGGCGCAGTCTGCAAACATTTTCTGAATCAGTTTGGCATCGTTGTTGGCGGTTACGTTGCATCCATTGGCGAAGTCACCGCAAACTTCAACGATGTGCCTTACGAAGAACGCTTTCAGCGTGCAGAAGAGTCCGATGTGCGGTGTCCAGACCCAAAGTCCGCGCAATTGATGCGTGATGAGATCGAAAAGATCATTCACGGCAAGAACACCCTCGGCGGCATCCTCGAGATCATTGCACTCAATCTTCCCGTTGGGCTCGGCAGTTTCGTGCAATGGGACCGTCGCCTCGAAGCCAAACTCGCGCATGCTATCATGTCCGTGCAGGCGATCAAAGGCGTGGAAGTTGGCGATGCGTTTGAAAATGCAAGACGCATTGGCACGCAAGCCCACGACTCAATCAACCTGCAGCATGACAATTTGCAACGTGCAACGAATAGAGCTGGAGGAACTGAGGGAGGCGTATCCAACGGACAACCGATCATCATCCGCGCCGCGATGAAACCGATCGCCACCACGCTTCTTCCTCAGCCGACAGTTGATCTGGCACTAAAAGCAGATGCATCCACCAAATACGAACGCTCCGACTTCTGCCCCGTGCCGCGTGCGGTTCCCATCCTTGAAGCGATGGTTGCCTTTGTGCTGGCAGATGCTCTCCTCGAAAAAATTGGCGGTGACTCATTGAACGAAATGAAACCAAGATTTGAGATGTTGCGTAAAGCAACTCTTGATGATCTGCCGATGGATAATATCCCGCATATCTTCTGGGAATAACCATGACTCACATCTTCCTCTACGGCCCGCCTGGAACGGGTAAATCGACAGTTGGGAGAAAACTTGCTCTCAACCTGAAGCTTCCTTTCATCGATCTTGACCGTGTCATCGAAACGAACGCGGGGATATCTATTCCACAAATCATGGAGCAACAGGGTGAGCCTGCTTTCCGCGATCTCGAATCTGCGGCGCTGAAAGATCTTATTGCAGAAGGAGAAAGCGTAGTTGCTTTAGGCGGCGGCGCTTTGTTGCGCCAGGAGAATCGTGCTTTTGTAGAGAGCAACGGCAAAGTTGTTTTGCTCGTGGCTGAACTGGCTACTTTGCTTGAAAGGCTGCAGGGTGAATCTGGAAATCGTCCTTTGTTGACAGGTGACTTGCAGGAAAAACTTTCAACATTACTTGCAAAACGCGGCGAGCACTATAACTCTTTTTCCATGCTTATTCACGTAGACGGAAAGACTGCTGAGCAAAATGCTCGGCAAGTTCAGGATATATTAGGCTGGCATCATCTCTCCGCGATGGGGGAGTACGATGTCCGCGTTGGGGAAATTAAAACCTTGCCTTTCGCAAGCTCGATCATCGTCACCGATGAAAATGTGGCGAGACACTATCTTGAAAAGATCCAAACGGTTTTGCAGGTTTCAAAGTCTGTTGTCATTCCTGCGGGTGAGGCGCATAAAAATCTCGAAACGATTTCACATTTGTGGAAGGCATTTCTTGAAAATGGACTTGACCGCAAAAGCACGGTCATTGCTCTGGGCGGCGGCGTGATCGGTGACATGGCGGGCTTTGCCGCTGCAACCTACATGCGCGGCATCAATTGGATCGGCATCCCGACGACTCTGCTTTCGATGGTGGACGCTTCGCTCGGAGGTAAGACTGGTTTCGACTTACCTGAAGGGAAGAACCTCATCGGCTCTTTTTATCCTCCGAAACTGGTTCTTGCGGACCCAAGCCTTTTACTCACCCTGCCCGAACGCGAACTGATCTCTGGCATGGCGGAAGTGGTTAAACATGGCATCATCTCAGACCCTGAATTGTTCGAGCTATGTTCACGCGGCATGGATTGGGTAAAAAACAATCTTGAGGAGATCGTCAAGCGTGCAATGGCGGTCAAAATAAAAGTCATCGAGGAAGACCCCTACGAAAAGGGATTCCGTGCCGCATTGAATTTGGGCCACACTGTTGGTCATGCTGTGGAATTAGTGAGCAAATTTGAGCTACGGCATGGCGAGGCAATTGCTATTGGTATTGTTGCTGAGGCGAAGTATGCTGCCCGGGTTGGGCTGGCAGGTGAAGGGTTGGTGGAGGCGGTGACTGAGTCGTTCAAGGCCTTGGGGCTGCCCATCCAAATCCCTGAAGCAATGCCGCGTGAGGAGATAATCCAAGCGATGCGTGTGGATAAGAAGAAGAATGCGAAAGCCATCCGCTTTGCCCTGCCTGTTGAAATTGGCAGGGTGGAATTGGTTGATGTGAGTGACTTGGAGTCAGTAATAATAGAATAATATCGCGCTTCGACTACGCTCTTTCCTGGAGTGTTTTCCGTTCTGAGCGGAGGGCGGAGCGGTTTTTGCGAAGCCCGCAGTCGAAGGACGCTCCGCTCAGCGAGGAAGAAGATGAGAAAATGAAAATACTAATCTTGCATGGCCCCAATTTGAATCTGCTTGGCGCACGCGAACCGGAAGTGTATGGTTCGATGACATTGGATGGTATTAATGAAAAAATGGTTTTGTTAGGCAAAGAATTAGGCGCGGAGATAACTTGTATGCAATCGAATCATGAAGGCGCGTTGATAGACGCCCTGCACGATGCGCGGACTTGGGCGAATGGTGTGGTGTTCAACCCGGGCGGATACACTCATACGTCGGTTTCGTTACGTGATGCGATCTCAGCGATTGTGATCCCTGTGATCGAAGTGCATTTGTCGAATGTGTATGCGCGCGAGGAGTTTCGGCACAAGTCGCTTGTCTCGGCGGTATGCAAGGGCAAGGTCAGCGGTTTTGGCTGGCATTCATATGAGCTGGGTTTGCGCGGGCTTATTGATATCATATCCGCGCTGGGTATAATCAAGGTGTGAACAATCAAATCATTCCTACAACCGAACCTTTCTTTTTTCCTGGCGGCCGCACCGGCGTACTGTTAACTCACGGCTTTACAGGCACGCCCAAGGAAATGCGTTGGATGGGGGATTATCTTAATAAACAGGGTCTCACCTGTTTGGGAATCCGCCTCAATGGACACGCAACTAACCCCGAAGATATGCGCCGCTCTCGCTGGACCGATTGGACTGCCTCCATTGAAGATGGCTTCCATCTGCTCTCCGGCAGTGTGGACCGCATCTATTTTGTCGGGCTTTCGATGGGCGGCGTGTTAAGCTTGCTCATGTCAACGCGTTTGGATGTTGCGGGTGTCGTTGGAATTTCCACGCCGTATCATTTGCCTAAAGATTATCCGCTATGGCTGATGAAACTGTATAGTTTTTTTGTGAAGGATTCACCAAAATCAAAAGAAATGCCTGGCGCATCCTGGTTCGATAAGGATGCTTTTTCTTCTCATATCTCTTATCCAAAGAATCCATTGAGTTCTGCCGTGCAATTGAAATTGTTGCTCAATGAAATGCAAAATGCATTGCCTGAAGTCCGCAAACCTGTGTTGTTGATCCATTCCAAGGATGACCCGTACGTGTTGCCTGAAAATATGGAACAGATTTTTGCCGGGCTGGTGAATGCATCAGATAAGACAAAACTATATGTGACTGGATCAGGCCATGTGGTGACGCGGGACGCGGCCCGGGGGCAGGTGTTTGATTTGGCTTTGGAATTTATCCGTAAGGTGGAGAAACAATTTGAATCGTAATCTTATGTTTGTCGCCGCCGCGTTATTTCTGTGGGGATTTGGCGAAGGCATGTTCTTTAATTTTGTGCCGATCTATCTCGATACTCAATTTTTGTTAAGTAAGTATGAAATCGGATTGATTCTTGGCGTGTTCGGCTTTTTCATGGCGATCACACACATCCCTGCGGGCCGCCTTGCAGACCGGATTGGGCGCAGACCTTTGCTGATTGGCGCCTGGCTGCTGGGACTCTTTGCCACGTTAACCATGGGCATCGCATTGACTCTGCCTCTTTTCTTATTTGGCCTATTTGCCTACGGGTTGACGGCTTTTGTCTCCTCGCCATTGGCTAGTTATGTGACTGCGGCGCGCGGCGAATGGCCTGTGGGAACGGTGCTTTCGCTCACTACTGCGACCTTTGGCATGGGTATGGTGC
>JACZJB010000242.1 GCA_014860805.1 Anaerolineales bacterium | reverse complement strand
GCGATATGAGTGAAACATGTCATTGCGAGGGCGTTCTTGATCTTCGCTTGAAGCAATCTCCCTATAGCAGGAGACTACTTCGCAAAAACGCTCGCAGTGACATATAATACCCCTATGATAGCAACCCTGCGTGGAGAAATCTCCCAAATTGAAGAGAACGCCCTGATCGTGGAAGTTGGCGGCGTGGGCATGCGCGTCTTCGTCCCTGCGCCGATGCGGGCAAATGCCAAGGCGGGTGAAGTGATGTTCATGTTCACTCATCTTGTCGTTCGGGAAGATGCGTTGACGTTGTACGGATTCGAATCCCAGGCGGACCGCGATCTTTTCAACATCCTGCTTGGCGTGGATGGAGTCGGCCCTAAAGTAGCTTTGTCGGTTCTCTCCACGCTGACGATTGATACCATCCAACGTGCCATCTTCGCCGATGAAGCGGACTTATTGAGTAAAGTCCCTGGCGTGGGGAAAAAGACCGCGCAAAAGATGGCCTTGCATTTGAAAGACAAACTCAAGCCGACCGATGCACTTGCCAAACTGGCTGTGATGGCTGATTATGACAGCGAAGTCCTGGCCGCGTTGACCGCGCTGGGCTATTCCGTGGTCGAAGCGCAAGCCGCCATTCAGTCCCTGCCGAAGGATGCGCCAAAAGAAGTGGAGGAACGCTTGCGTGTGGCACTGGGGTACTTTACAGGATGAAAGCTGGTGAACGAATCCACGTTCAAGCCTGCAAAACGGATGGGACGGTATACCGAAGCTGGCACGCCACAATCGAGTCTGTTGATGCAGACTCGATTGTTACAATATCGCCCGCCAACCAACCCGTATTTGACATTGTCAGAAAACAATATTTCACGAAGCATGTCCTGCGTTCGTATTACTGGCACGATAAATATTACAACTTGATCGAAGTCTTTGAGCCGAGCGGGGAATTGCTGGAAATCTACATCAACGTCGCTTCGCCGCCTGAATTTAATAACGGTGAATTGAGTTTCAAAGATCACGAATTGGATGTTTCAAAATATCCGCCCAAGCCCGCCGAACTTGTGGATGAAGATGAATTTACTGAAGCCATTATTAAATATCATTATTCCAAAGAATTTCAAGAGAAGATGTACGCCGCAGCCAGAGAAGCGCTTGAGTTGGCGGAAAATTGGAAAGCAAGGTCCTTTCCTCAATTTCCATAACCTCAGTTAACACTTTTCTTCAATTGTCATTGTTTCAACTTCGCCGAATACAGGCCTTGCAGGAGACTCTCATGCTAAAAAAGAAAATCACCTTCATAGGTCCGGGCGTGATGGCAGAAGCCATGATCGCAGGGCTGTTACACAAAAAACTTGCGGATGCAAAGAACATCATTGCCTCCGGTCCGCGTGAAGAACGCGGTGCTGAACTGCATAAAAAATATGGCATCAAAGTTTCCACAGACAACGCTGCTTCCATCCACGATGCGGATGTGGTCGTTCTTTCCGTCAAACCGCAACGGTTGACGGAAGTGATGAGAGGACTTAAAGGTATCAAAAGTGAATCCCTGGTCCTGTCCATTATTGCAGGCGCAACCATCAAGAAGATCGGCACGGGATTGAAACATAAAGCCATTGTCCGCTCGATGCCGAATACGCCGGGGCAGATTGGCGAAGGCATTACGGTTTGGACAGCCTCCAAGGAAGTGACCGCAGAACAACAGGAGATCACCCGTGCCATGCTTGGCGCGCTGGGCGAGGAAGTCTTTGTGGAGGATGAATCTTATCTGGATATGGCAACCGCTTTATCTGGTTCCGGTCCCGCATATGTTTTTCTCTTCACAGAGGCCCTGATCGATGCCGGTGTGCACATGGGATTCCCGCGCCGCATTGCCGAGCAACTGGTCTTGCAGACCATCAAAGGCTCGGCATCGTTTTATGAAGGTGCGAGCAGGCACCCTGCCACGCTGCGGAATCAAGTCACATCCCCGGGCGGGACCTCGGCAGAGGCGTTGTATTATTTGGAGAAGGCAGGCTTCCGTACCGCCATCTCACGCGCGGTCTGGGCGGCGTATCAACGGTCATTGGAATTGGGCAAGGAAAAACCCGGTCACATTGATACAGATGAAGAGAAATAGTGACAAAATTCCATGCAATTTAGGATGAATACAAAATAAATTAATCATATAATCAATAAGGTTTAAAAGAAAATCGAGAATAGCGGAAGGTTGAAAAATGTTTGACACCATTCAACAATACATCGGCATCATTGGCGGAATTATCGGTATCGTAAGCAGTTCCGTTGGACTTATGAATAAAACCGAGGGAATTTCTGGAAAACCTTATAATAAAGTTCTCAAATTAATTATCGCTATCAGTCTTGTAGGATTGCTTACCGGAACGGTCATCAGCGCCTATACAATTTCCAATTTCAACTCGATCAGGCAGGATTATTTCCGGGATAAGCCTGTTACATGGCTTCAAAATAACTTTGAAGCAAACAAGGAGTTTGAGGAACACTTTGCTGAGAATTATATGAAACCGCCTATGCAGATCATAGCGGTAAGTATTATTGTCTTGGGAATTGCTTTTTTGACAGGTAGTTTCTTAAAACCAAACCCATCTAT
>JACZJB010000241.1 GCA_014860805.1 Anaerolineales bacterium | reverse complement strand
GGTTAAAGTCTTTTTGGATAGATTTGTCTTCTTCGTCTTGTATTTCCGAAGCACCTCCTTGATCTGATTCGATGCGGTTGACGGCGACCAGACTCATTCCCAGATCGCGCACTTTCTTTAGCAATCCGTGCAGGGCGGGCTGATCAGCTACAGGTCCAGTAAGAACCGTTTCGCCGTTCTCCTCCAGCATCATGGTCATTCCGTCAAACCAATCCTGCCATTGCGGACCCAGATGTCCCTTGATCCTGATCTGATAGATCATGGGCTGGTTGTTGGTTTTATGGTCATTTCGATCTGACATTACTCTGCCCTTGCTAATATCCCTGCGCTTCGTAATTCATGCCGGGGAATTCAACATCGTTGGGATTAAGCGCATCGGACGCCGCCGAATCCTGTTTCAGTTCCGTGAGCAGGAACGCCGTTGTGAAGTGGCTGACAAGTTCGTGAGCGTAGCTTCGATCCCAATCTGTGTCGGAACAAAACTCACGCGAGAAGAGCTTTAGGTAAAACGGAATCTTTTCACACGGATTTGTGAAGATCATGTGTTCGGCATCGGAGAGGGAGATCAACACCTTTCTAGGGCCGGAAGCATATTCATAAGCGGGATGGGTTCCCCATTCATAAGGCGCGTCGTTATCTTTGGTGCCGCCGATCGCCATGACAGGCACGTTGATCTGAGCCAATCCTTCATGACCGAAGAAGAATGCATCTCCTGCCATCGGTACGATGGCAGCTACGCGGGGATCAGCCGTTGCAGGCCAAAGACCATTCGGCGTTGACTCAAGGCCGGCAAGGTCAGCCATGTCATCAAGATGAGGCAGGAGTTCGTCGCACAACCAGGCGGCGGGATGATTCGATGCGGAAGCTTCCTCGCAATGCGACTTGAATTCTGGCGTATTTATCTGTGCACCTGCCGCTGCCAGCGAAGTGTATCCACCATAGGAATGACCGATCACAGCGACACGTTCTGCATTGATGATGCCATCAAAAACTCCACCAGCCGCCGTTTGTTCATCCACGTAAGCGAGCACGCTCAAAACATCCTGTGGACGTTCCATGGCAGACCGCCACAATTCATTGGCAGGATCAAGATGCTCCTGATGTTCGGGTGCGATTACCACAAAACCATACGAGGTCAAATGCTCCGCAAGCCATGCATAGGTCGAAGCGCCAAATGAAAAGCCCGGAGACAGGATCACCAATGGATAAGGATCAGCTGAGAGATCATAGTCTGCATCACGAATTGCCTCACCTTGGTAGGTCGCTAAGGAAACCACCCCTAACGGATCGCCCATCTTGAGTTCGTAGCGATACGAAACCATCTCCGCGCCATTGCCGGCACTCGATGCGGGGTACCAAACAGTCATTGCCAACTTATCTGTTTCCAAACCGCGAGTTCCAACCAGATGTGGGCCTCGTGAGGCGTACGATAAAGCGATGGACGACGGGTTGGAATATTTCACTTCTTTATCTCTGTTTGCTTTGGCACCCATAAACAGCACAACAAGTACGGCAAGTAAGATCGCCAAGTTGACAGATTTCTTTTGATTTGACATTCCTTTCCTTTCATTTATTGTCGATGCAGAATTCTGACAATTCGGCTGTAAACGATGTTCGATATCGCTGTGGCTTTTCCGCCGATCACATTTGCTGTCCCCCAGGTGTCTCCGCCGGTTGTACTCACGAACTGAACAACCACAGTATCGATGTCCGCATAATAGCGGGCGATGCTGAAGTATCCAGGAACCCAACCCGTATGTTCATATTCGTAAATTGAGGAGTAGATCGCCTGCTCGTCGTCATTCAGCAAGGAGCCGTCATTCAATGCTCTCAGGAATATTCCAACATCCTCTGCGGTTGCGATCATCGACCCACCAAGAAACCTAAGATCATCGCTATACTGATACCAGTACCCACTGACAACATCATCGTATTCCACCTCATCGAGCGTGAAGTACGTATTCGTCAGCCCAAGAGGAGCGAGAATTTCATCATAGACATATTGATGGTGGCTGTATCCCAGCACTTTATCAAGGATACGACCGATCAACAGATAGTTTGAGTTGGAATAACTGTAGCGCGCGTCAGGCTTAAAATCTGCGGGTTTATCCAGAATCAATTCCAGATTTTTGTCCTCGTCTGTTTGCGGAGTGAACCAGTCGAATTCTGCTTGGTCAGTAAAATTAGGAATACCGCTACGATGCTGAACCATCATTTTCAAGGTAATCTGATCTGCATATTCAATTCTCCCTACAAGTTCAGGCAGATAGTCAGCGAGGGTTGCATCCAGAGACAAATCCCTGTTATTGACCAGTTTGGCTACTGCGGTAGCGATATACAGTTTGTGGATACTGCCAATTTTGAAGAATGCATGCGGATCGGCTGGTTCCTGGGTGAGTTTGTTTTTCCAACCCGCCGCATAAAATACGGGTTCCTTGCCTGCCTGATCGACATAGACGATGATGCCATCCAATCCATAATCAATGGCTTCATCGACCTGCTCTTGCACCGTATCTGGTAGGGGCGCAATCAACGGTGGTACCAAGTCCAAGGGGGCGATCACAATGGCACTGATTATCCCCACTATGGGCATGATGATTCTAAGTGTTCGAACTATCCGTTCCTTTTTTTGCATATGCGTTTTCTCCTATTTCTAAATCCTTTAGCGTGACCCCAGTGTAGAGCAGGCAACGTAAAAAATCCCCACAAGAAACTGTAGTTTCAGGGAAGGAAAACTTGTAGTTTATGAAAGGGAAACGATGGGTAAATTACAACAAGTTAAGTTCTTGGGCTTTCAGGACAGCCTGTGTTCGCTTATTGACCCCCAACTTGCCATAAATATTCTTGGTGTGGTAGAGCACGGTATTGAGGCTGATCACCATTTGTTCGGCAATTTCTTTGTTCTTTAACCCGTAGGCGATCAATGATAGTATTTCTCGTTCGCGTTCGCTCAGAGGCTCGATCAAAGATTGATTCGCGGGGATTTTATGTTCGATTTCCCCAAATCCATTCAGCAATTTGCCGACATATTCTGGCACAACATCTCGAGTATTGGCTTCCGAAAGTAAACGAGCCATTGATGCGCCTTCATCCAAAAATATGCGGATATACCCCTCTGGTTCAGCAAGCCTCAGGGCATGTTCCAAAGATTCGATGGCACGGGGGATATCGCCTTGAGCTTCATAAACAAGTGCCTGTAGAATTCGGATCTCGATAGCACTGCCCATCCTGTTACCCCTTTCGGCTTCTTTCAACAGGCGCTCTAAATGATCGATAACATCATGAAGTGGCTCGATCTTTCGGTCAGCTTTATATTGTGCAAGCAACACTCGTGCGAGGGTGATGTGGTCAAACTCATGCAGGAAGGAAAGTTCATCTTGAAAAGAAAGGCCTTGTTCTTTGACCCACCCCAATGCCTCACTTAATCTGTTTTGCTTAATCCAGACACGTGTCTTCAAAGCGGTAGTAGGACGCACATCTGGCATGGGACCTCTACGGTAATTCGCTTCTGCTTCGTCCAACAAATTGAATGCAGCATCCAAATCTCCCTGTGATTCTTTCAATCGCGCCTGGACCAAACACCAGCGATATCGCCAACGAGGTACTTGAGACTTTTCGCCTAATTCTCTGGCTTTGAATAGATATGCTTCTGCGGCTTCAAAGTTATTCATTTCACGATACAGGTCACCCATCGCCGAGTAGACATCCACTATTCCCCAGAGCACGAAGTCTGCCTGTCCTTCTGCAAGCTGTAAGGCTTGTTGACATACATCAAAAGCCTGACGAAGTCGCCCCAGCGTTATTCGCATGTCAGCAATCGCATATGCGCCAGTGATCGCATACAGTATATTGCCAGCCTTTTTGTAACTTGCCATCGCGTTGACCAATGCCTGGTCGGCAGTTTCAAGATCCCCGTCGGTCCATGAGGCGAGAGAGAGGAGCGAGGCAGGAGTCCCTCGCCGCAAATATTCATCCGCAGACAGGAAGTCCAGAGCCTGACGCGCATAGGTCATGGCATTGCGAATGTCGCCAACGGCAAGAGAATGATAGGTGCGGGCAGTCGCTATCGTCGCAGGCAGGAAGCGGAATTCTTCTTCATCAACGACCACTATTTCGGATGAGTCTTTCTCCAGACACTTTTCAGCATCCCGAAGCCGTACCTCACCAGCCTCTAGTTCGCCTCGATCCAACAAAGCCCAGGCATATCCAACGCTGAGTACAGGTCTGGAGCGGACTATATCATCCGGCAACACCTTCGCCCATTCAAGCCATTGGGCGGATTGACGATTCCGATCCATCCCCGACCAAACCTGCTCCACCAACCCCGCCGCCTGTTCATAATCCTCGGCAGTCAGGGAGTGACGAATGGCATCGGGGAAAAATCCGTTTTGCTCATACCACGCGCTTGCCCGTTGATGGAGAGTGGATACCTGCTCGGGATGTTCCTGCACCAGATGTGCGCGGAGGACATCCCCAAAAAGGTGATGATAGCGATACCAATGACGGTTGTTATCCAAAGGAACAATAAACAGATTGGCTCGCCCCAACTCGCCAAGCAAGGATTTGCTATCCTTTCGTTCTGTGAGGGCATCACATAACGAATGATTCAAACGGCTAAGAATGGATGTCTGAAGGAGGAAACTCCGAATCTCTTCGGTTTGCCGCTGCAGAACTTCTTCCACCAGATAATCCACGATGTATCTATGATCGCCAGTAAAAGAACTTATGAATTCAGAAATATCATCGCGTCCCTGCATTGAAAGCGCCGCGAGTTGAAGTCCCGCGATCCAACCCTCAGTACGGCTTTCCAATGCGGCAATCTCCGACGATGAAATTTCCAGTCCTGCCATATGTCGAAAAAAGTCTGATGCCTCATCGAGCGTGAAGCGCAGGTCTGCGGCACGAAGCTCTGTGACCTGTCCGCGTGCTCGCAGGCGCGGCAGAGGCAGAGACGGGTCAACGCGCGAGGTGATGATAAGATGAAGATTAGATGGCAGATGATCGAGCAGGAAGACAAGTGCATCGTCAATGGCTGGCATTTCGATGACATGGTAATCATCAAGGACGAGGAGGATATCCTCGCTGAAGTTGGAAAAGTCGTTTATCAGGGAAGTCAGGACTATTTCTGGTGATGGCGGTTGGGAGGATTGAAGCATCCCTAACGCATTTTCCCCAAGATCGGTCTCGATGCCGTTGGCTTGCTTCAAAGCATGGATGAAATACGTCAGAAATCGTTTTGGCTCATTGTCGTTTTCGTCCAATGACAGCCAGGCGATTCTTTGAACCTTTTCAGTATGTTCAAGACACAACTGCTCCACCCATTCACTGACCAGCGTGGTTTTACCAAAACCAGCCGGAGCAGAAATGAGGATCAATTTGCAGAATAGCCCATCGTTAAGTTGTTGGAGAAGGCGGGGACGAGAGATGAGTTCAGGTCGTGCAGGCGGGATATAGAACTTGGTGGAGAGGAGTGGATCAATCTTAGGCATTGTTCGAGCCTCCAACCAAGATAAAGTGATTATTCAGTGCTTCTTACCTCCGTTTACATTTTAATCATTATAGCATGACAAAAATGACGCTTTAAAAATTGTCCATTATCAACTTTGGATGGCATTGCAGAGTCTCCACCAGATATGTTGATTGGATCTCTTCACTCCCTGCCATATCTGCGGCGGTGCGGGATAACTAAGGATGCGATGATAAGCATGCACTGATAAATTGAGTTGACTCAATCGACAGATATCAAAAAGTGGATTGATTGTTTACGGGAATGTTTTAAACGAAAACACCCCTATACGTGGGGGTGTTCATTCGTTTTTAGATTTTTATTCTCTATTTGGTGGGTACAAAATTTTGTGGCCTGAATTTATACCCGTATACCAGATATGTACCCCGCTGGACAGATCCGATTGCAGTTGTAAGGTGGAAAATTGGCTGTTTTGACTTCTACGGGTCCAATTTTAGTAGGATTGATAATTCGAAAGAAACGCGAATTCTATACAGCACAAAAAATCTATAGCTGGAAAATGAATCACTTGACCGACAAATAAGATGAGTTCATTCGTTGTATTATGCTTTTTACCAAGGAGTGATTTTCTTCCTGTTATTATGCTTATTAATCATCATTTTCCATATCTTTTTTGTGTGAGTTGATTCCTAAGAGTATAATCTTTCACGGATATTTTTCTCGAACAAAAACAGGAAAGAATCAAGGTCATGGAGACAAAAATTAGGATATTGCTGGCTGATGATCACAAGGTTCTACGAGATGGTTTGCGAGCATTGCTTGACGGCGAAGGCGATATGGAGGTTATTGCTGAGGCCGGGACAGTGGATGATGCAGTTCAGAGTACAGCAAAGTTTTTACCCGATGTTGTTGTTATGGATTTAGGTATGCCGGGCGGAAGCGGGCTGGATGCCATCCGTCAGATCCGTCAAAAAGAATTGCACGTACGAATTGTAGTGCTTTCCATGCACAGTGGTCGCGAAATGGTCATGCAGGTATTGCAGGCAGGTAGTGATGGATATGTACCAAAATCGTCTGCCCACACAGATCTTATTCAGGCAATACGGATAGTTTACAAAGGACAGAGATTTTTGCATCCGGATGCTACGACTGCGTTAGTGGATGAATTGTTGGATAAACAGGTAGAAAGCAAGTTGGTCAATATTCTCTCGGATCGAGAGAGAGATGTCTTGAAGTTAACTGCAATGGGTTTTACCAGCCGCGAGATCGGGGAACAACTGGCGCTTAGCCCAAAAACTGTAGATACTTATAGAGAACGTGCTATGATGAAATTGAATATTGAACACCGTACAGATATTATTCGGTTTGCTCTTCGAGCTGGTCTGCTCGATTCGCTGAACTCTCCGGAGAAGTGAATATATCATGGCCGCTAACGCAAACTTTTATAAGAATCTGGGGCGAACGATTTTGACTTTTGTAGTGAACATACCCAAATGGTTATACAATCGAATGCTGGCTGTGCCAGTCAGGATAAAAGTAGTGGGGATAGGTCTTTTGCCGATCTTAATTCTTGGATTTACGCTAAATTATTGGATGACCACCGGTCTTTCAGATTGGTTATCCTACATTCTCTCTGATGTACGAGTACAAGCAGCAATGGAGGCTGGCGAGCGTAGTGTTACTCTTGTAACTTTTTTGTCGGGAATCATATCGATCTTTTTTTCACTCGTGCTTTCATATATTTTGTCACACCCTATATCATCTTTAAAGGAAATGGCGCAGCAGGTGGCAAATGGTGACTTAACTGCTCGCGCTCAAGTTTGGGCAAATGATGAAATTGGTGAATTGGCTGTTGCGATCAATACGATGACCGACCGCCTAGTTACAGCCCAGGAAGACTTGGCGCGTAAAAATCGAAGTCTGGATGCCATCAATCAGGTTGCTCTTGCAGGAAATCGGCAGGACGAAATACATGATGTTTTATACGGAATCCTGAAAAACATCATTGGAGTAATGCACTTGAAAGTTGGATGGATATACCTTCGTGATCCGGAAAAGGAAAACTTTCATCTAGCCAGCTGGCATGGTATTGAGAAGGACAATGTGCCTCATTTTCAAGGCATATTGCAGGAATCCGGTTGTACCTGTCAGCGGGAATTAATTAGCAAAACAACATACCCAGCTGAAATTCAAGAGTGTGAGCGTTTGTTGAGACTTGATGGGTTTAATATTGAAAAAAACCATATCACTATTCCTCTTAGAGCAAGGGAACAACATCTTGGGATCATTAATTTGCTTTGCGAAAAAGACAGCGTAGTTACAAGCGAAGATATGGAGTTGTTGACCTCGATTGGCTCGCAGGTATCTGAAATTGTTTCAAACGCCTGGCTTCATTTGAAATTGGTTGAAAAGGAAGCAGCTAGGCAGGTGTTATTAAAGTCATTGGTGGAAGCTCAGGAAGAAGAGCGCAGACGACTGGCGCGTGAGTTACATGATGGTGCCGGGCAGACGTTGACAGGCCTGCTTGTCCGACTAAAGATTATCGAAAACAAATCCCCGCTTCCTCAAACACAGAAGGATTTGCAGATTATGGAAGGTCTTGTGTCAGATACCATTGAACAAATCCGCACTCTTGCACATCAGCTTCGGCCGGCTGCACTTGAAGAATTTGGGCTGCCATTAGCATTAGACTCACTTGTGCAAGACATGTCCAGGCACGATGGGCTTCAAGCGGATTGTAGTTGTAATATAAAAAACAATGAGATTTCTGATGAGGTTGAATCTGTGCTCTATAGGATTGCACAGGAAGGACTTACCAATATCGTACGACATTCGCATGCAGCACATCTGAGTCTGACTGTAGATCGATCATCGCAGGGCGTGATCATGACCATAGAAGATGATGGAGTAGGTTTTGACCCAAGCGCATTAGGAGTAGGGGACGGAAAAAAGCATCTCGGATTGATCAGCATGCGGGAAAGAGCCGAAATCCTTGGTGGTACGCTTGACGTTTATACTGCTCCAGATATGGGGACAACAATTCAGGTCACAATACCTGTAGACGACATGTAAATTCAAGCACGAGATCGATCACTATTTTTGACATTCCCAATCTCCTGCGGATTTTCGTTGGAGATCAGTGTCAGAAAAACTCCTACAAAACCACATCTTTTTCCTGATACCTTACTCCTGTCAATTTTGATATTCTAGGGACAGTAGCAATGTTCAACAATATTCAATATTTTGACAGGAGGTAGACAATGAGTGATAAAGGTAAAGTTAAGCTTAGCCGGCGTGATTTTCTGCGAACTTTGGGATTGGGCGTAGGAGCAGCTGCAGTTGGTATCGCAGCCAAGCCTCTTGGTGGTACAACATTGGCCGCAAACCCCAATTTTGAAGCTCGCCATTTCTCAGATCCGGCTGGACGTCCCAATCGCCCTTGGTGGGTGAAGACTGTGGATCAACCCACCATCGAGATCGATTGGGCCAAGATGAAGCGCTACAACGAAGGTTACAAAGCGGATCTCGGCACAGGTACTGTGCGTGGGGGAGGCTTTGAAGCGTATGTCGGCAAGGAAAAGAGTGATGAGCTCAATGCCATTAGCGCCACTACTTTAAAAGACGGCATATTGAATAATGTGCCTGGATACACCCTCAAAGACCAAGCGCTTAAAGGCGCTCAGGATGCAGGGCGTGTGGGCATGAGTTTTGTAGGGCCCCAGAAAGCAAAAACTCCTGAAGAAAAGGGCGTACCCAAGTGGACAGGCTCACCAGAAGAAGGCTCCCGGATATTACGCGCAGCTTTTCGTCATATGGGGGCAGCCACCGTGGGATTCGTTGAACTTAACGAAAACACAAAGAAACTGATCTACTCCTTTGATCCAGATGGCAAGGAGCTCATCTTTACAAATGATCTCGAGCCGTCCGAAACCGAAACCCAGCGGCTTATCCCCAACACTGCAAAATCTGTCCTTGTGTATACGATACAGATGTCTGAAGAAACATTGAAGCGCGCACCAACCCCTCTGGGACAACAGACCACTGGGTTGGCTTATAAGCGCCACACTGTGGTTCAAGCAGCCATGCAAGAATTCCTGCGTGGAATGGGTTACATGGGAATGGGTTCAGCTAGCATCAATGCCTTAGGGATTGCGCCCGCTTTTGGCGTTTTGGCGGGTTTGGGCGAAATGTCCCGCTTGAACCGCATGATCACCCCCGAATTCGGTCCAATGGTTCGTTGCTTTATTATCCTGACCGACATGCCTGTTGCCTTTGATAAACCCATTGACGCTGGCGTCATGGAATTCTGCAAACGTTGTAAGAAGTGCGCAGAAGCCTGTGCTACAGGCGCGCTCAGTTTTGATGATGAGCCATCCTGGGAAACCCGCGGACCTTGGAACAACCCCGGCCACAAAGCTTACTTCGAAGATTCGACCAAATGCATGACCTACTGGCGTGAAGTTGGCACAAATTGCGGTATCTGCTTCTCTGTTTGCCCCTTCGCCAAGAAAGATAAGGCTTGGATCCACGAGTGGGTTAAGGCAACTGCATCGACTGCCCCCGTCATGGATGGCTTCATGCGCAGTATGGACGACGCCTTCGGTTATGGCGCCCAGAAGGACTGTGAAGAGTGGTGGCAACTTGACCTGCCTGAATACGGTACCGATAGTAGTGGCATGATTTGGTAAGGAGACAACGATGAACGATAAATATGTTATAGAGATTAAGAAACGCTCGTGGAAAGAGTGGTTACTTTGGGCGATTTGGCTTTTTGCCGAGGTTTCGCTTTTTCAAATGGCAATCGCCAGTGGTGCTGAACTTGAACCGCGTGCCGCGACCATCTTTTGGGTAACCTTCTTTGCTCTGTTGATCGCCGGCGTAATCGTCTGGTTTATGCGCCGCGACAAATAGCCTGACCATTGTGATATAAAGATCAACTCAAAAGGGGAGAGGCGGCGCCTCTCCCCTTTTGACATCCTTCATTTTTTCAGGATTTATTTCCTAATTCTTATGCAGCTAACATCGGTATTATCCAGCAAGAAACCTATCAACATTCAACGACAGATTCTATTAATCTCCGTGGTTTTAGCACTCATCGCCTGGTTTATCGGGTATTTTTCAAACTCATCCGATGTCATTCCGATGATAGCGGAGATCATACCAAACGCTTCACGAGTGGAAGTTCGCGGGAATATATACGTCGCGCTTGACCCCACCGGAGTTGTTGCCGGCTACGCTGCTCTTGGTTCCGCACAAGGATATGCAGGCCCCATCGAAATGCTCGTGGGAATCGACCTTCAAGGTAACATCACCGGGGTAAAGATTGTTAAACAACGGGAAACTCCGGGCTTCTTCAAATTAATTTTAGGGGAGGGGTTTCCTGAGCAATTTATCGATCATTCTTTCAAGGATCCGTTGCGGCTCAACACTGATATCGATGCCGTCAGCGGAGCAACCATCAGCGCGGAGGGAATCGCCGCATCGACTCGACAAGCTGTAAGGCTGATCGCACAACAAGGACTCGGTTCCCCGCTTCCACCTGAGTCACAAAAGATCAAATTCGGTTATCCAGAATTGACTCTGATCGGCTTATATGCCGCCGGTTACTTCGGCCATAAACTCCGAAGCAGCGCGTGGAAAAAAAGAATCCGCTGGGGGACGATGCTCACGGGCATGATCGTGTTGGGATTTATTTACACAGCTCCATTCACGATTGCCCAAGTCATTTCTCTTCTATCTGGTTATTGGCCTGATTGGCATAACAATCTTTATTGGTACATCCTGATAGGCGGGATCATCTTTGTCACAACCGTGGATGCGAAGAATCCTTATTGCAATTGGTTCTGTCCGTTTGGAGCGTTTCAGGAATGCCTGGCACAGGTGACAAACGCGAAGTTATATCGCCCGCGCAAATGGTCGGCGTTCTTCAAATGGCTGCAACGTGGTCTTGCATTTACTGCAGTTTTATTGGGGCTGGCTTTGAGACGCCCGGGCGTTGCTGGTTATGAGCCTTTTGCCACATTATTCGACTTCCGCGGCAATAGCATCGAAGTCGTTTTTCTGGTTATCATCGTATTGGCGAGCCTGCTCATGTACCGCCCATTCTGTAATTATTTATGTCCGCTTGACCCGGTTTATGATTTTATTGCCGAGAGTCGTCGTTGGGTAAGGGAAGGTTGGATGGCATGGAAAAAACGCGCTCCGAGAAACTAAAAGAGCTTTTACTAGCCGGGTTCGTAACGATATGTGTCGCATTGATCTTTGCGGTTTGGTTTGATGCGCTATCCAACAAAGGCGTTGAGAGTCCCTATTTTTATCGCGGGGAACCTACTACATCCGGCTCGTTCTACCTTACTCGTACAGCGATAGCGGAAGACACCTTGTTGGGAACAGGCACTCCCACCCCTAAAGAGAAGCAACATAAGAAGGAAACGCCAACTCCAATGCCCACACCCACTCTTTTAATTACACCTGAGGCAGATACTTAATATGACAATCAGCCGCCGTGACTTTCTCAAAATTTCAGCCATCGCAGGTGCCGCCATCGGCATGGGTGCAACTGCTCGCAAATTGATTCAAACGAACGGATTCCACAAAGTATCCGAGACGCATCAATTGATGGGGACGATCATTAACTTCGTGATTGTTGCGGAATCTGAAAATGCAGCACACGATGCCATACAAGACACAGTCGATGAAATGCGACGCCTAATTCAGATGTATGATTACCGCCTTGCAGATAGCCCGCTCGGGCGATTGAACGCAAACGGAATTACGCATCACACTTTCCCGGAACTGATCGCCACCATCCAACAGTCACTTCACTTTAGCCTTCTCTCACAAGGCGCGTTCGATGTCACCGTGAAACCCGTCATCGATGCCTTGCAGGAAAACCGTTCCGATTGGCAAAAGCTTATAGAACTGGTGGACTACCGTCAGTTAAGCGTGAACGGGGACACAGTCGCATTATCGAGCCCCGGCATGTCAGTCACATTGGATGGAATCGCCAAGGGGAGCGTTGTCGATGGCGGAGTGGCTATATTACGTCAACTAGGATTTGAAGATGTACTTGTCGAAGCTGGCGGCGATATGATGGCAAAAGGTTCGCCAAACGGCGAAGCATGGAGGGTCGGCATTGCACATCCACGCGCGCGAGGTGAATTTATTGCCAAGATCTCTGTACAGAATCAGGCAGTTGCTACTTCGGGCGATTATATGAATTACTTCAGCGACGACTACTCCAGCTATCACATCATTGACCCGCGAAGTGGGAAGTCTCCATCCACGCTTGCCAGCGCAACTGTGATCGCTCCAAGTGTAGCAGAAGCCGACGCGCTTAGCACAACACTGATGGTGCTTGGCGTAGCAGATGGTCTGGCATTGATAGAGAAACTCCCCGATACTGCTGCACTCATTGTTACAAAAGATCTAAAAATTTATCGTTCTGTAAATTTTCCTATCGGATAACTTAATCGAGGTGCTTTATGAACAACCCACTACCCGCCATCGCTGGCACAAGCGAAAAGATCGAACAAATAAAAAAAGAGATCGAGACCACCCGTCAACGAGGCGATACACTCGCTCTTGTTGCACTGCTGAAAAATCTGGGGCAGGTCTATCTTGAAAAAGGCGATGCGCCACAAGCGCTCACCGAATTCAATGAGGCCATCAAACTTGTTTACGAAAGCGAACACAAAGAGATACTCGCCCAACTGTTGGGTTTTCGCGGCATGGCCTTGAAGATGATCGGCAATTATTCGCTTGCGATGCAGGCGTTCCGAAAATCCAACGCGGTTGCATCGGGGATCAAGTATCCAGCGCTAACTTGCGATTCCTACATCCAGATTGCTTCCATCCATTCAGAAAACGGAAAAGACGATGAAGTGATCGCGACCCTGAACAAGGCTCTCGCTGTCGCAACAGAGCACAGGGACAAGGTCCGCAAGATGCGTGTGTACGGCTTATTGGGCGATAGTTACATGAAGCAGGAAATCCCCGTCAAAGCGGCTGACTATTTCCGTCAGGCTGTCGAAGCCGCACAAGACCTGGGGAATCGCGGAGCGGAATGTTCTTTCATCACAAAACTAGGAAATGCCTATCTCTTTGAAGAAAAGGTGGAACCTGCCATTGAAAAGTACGAGCGCGCGCTCACACTGGCATCTGCGCTTGAAGACCGCAATGCAGAGATCAATATCCTCGGCGGTCTGTTCAGGTCTCATGCCATCGATGGGAACGTGAATCTGGCTGTTAAATATGGTGAGCAGGTCATTCACCTGGCGACTGCAAGCAAAAATGCCGAGGCAGAGATGGCAAATATTGCCGCGTTTACCGCTTTCCTTGTCGAAAATGGAAAGGTCTCTGAAACCATTCCCTACCTTGAAAGAGGCATTCAGATCGCGGATGAACTCAATAGCCTTGACTTGAAATTGGACATGCTGACACGCTTGGGTTTGGCACACTATAAGGTTGGCAAAAATGAACCGGCGGTCGAACAGCTAAATAAAGCCTTCGTCATCGCTGGCAATGTGAGCGATGAAACGACTCAGATGCATGTGCTCAGCTATCTCGCCTCCATTTATGCAGACATGGAGCAATTTGAAAACTCAATAAAAGTGGCCAAACAGGCTTTGACCTTTGCGAACGAATTGGAAGATCACCGTCTCGCAGCAGAACAACAGATCCTGTTGGCATTCAATCACCGCGACCTGAATCAGGTAGAGGATGCCATTCAATACTGCACAGCATCCCTAGAGTCTTATAAAAATATCGGCGATCAGGATATGATCGAACGAGCACAAATCCTTTTATCCGAGTTGAGCGAACTTAGTAAATAATATTTTGGGCATTCTCCTACCTTGGGCCTTTGGGTGGGATAGGCAATATACGGGCAGATGACTGTCCGTATATTCATTTAATGTCAGAAAAATTCCCACAAATTGGTTGGTTTTCTCGGATACCGCTGACAATTCTATTCCGATATTATATTTTTGTAATTGATTTGCTCCTTATCAATTGATCCATCGGTCGGGGCACAAACACCCCCGGATGGGAAGTTTAATGGCGAAGCCGGTCAAAGTCCGGCACTGTCGCGCAACTGTAGGGTCACTGATCTGTGACCGAGCCAGGCCGCCCACCTCGACCGAGTTTCCGCTATCCTCGCAGAAAGGAGGTAGAAATTTATTTAAGTCCCAATTCCTCAACCCTGTCTGCATGACAGGGTTTTTTGTTTTCAAAACAAATCACGATCAAAGGATATAACTTGCAATGAAATTAAGATTGCTCATCACCACACTGCTCATTTTTACCTTTCTAGCGGCTTGTGCGCCTGCAAATACAGAAGCAACGCCTGCGCCCGTTAATATAACCGAAGCACTAACTGCGGCACCCACCGCTCCCACAGAATCACCTGTGATCGTCACTGACCAACGCGGGAAAGAATTTCAATTTGAACAACCTGTGCAACAGATCGTTTCACTCGCCCCGTCCAACACAGAAATTTTATTTGCTGTTGGGGCAGGCAGGCAGGTAGTGGGGCGCGATACATTTTCAGACTATCCCGCTGAAGTTACAAACGTGGCAGACATCGGCGGCGGATTTGGCGCTTTGGACACAGAGACAATTATCGCCTCCACCCCTGACCTTGTACTGGCAGCTGACCTGACGCCTGCGGAGCAAATCCAGGCATTGGAAGACCTTGGCCTGAATGTGTTTGTTTTGGGAAACCCCACGGATCTACCCGGCATGTACGAGAACCTGCGAACGATTGCCGCCATGACGGGTCACATTGAAGAGACTGAAACCCTCATCTTATCCCTTGAAGAACGGGTTGCCGTTATCGAAGAAAAACTTTCTGGCGTTACTGATCGTCCGCTGGTTTTATATGAAATTGATGGCACGGACCCGAATGCTCCCTGGGTTCCTGGCCCCGGCACCTTTGTGGACACACTCCTGACAATGGCGGGTGGTAATAACATGTCAGCCTCGCTGGATGGAGGCTGGATACAGGTCAGCCTCGAAACAATTATTGAAATGGATCCAGAGATTATCCTGCTTGGGGATGCGCTTTGGGGTGGAGTTACTCCCGAAATGGTGGCGGCTCGCGGCGGGTGGGATGCGTTGACGGCTGTTCAGGAAGGGAAAGTGTATCCCTTTGATGATAATTTGGTCAGCCGCCCTGGGCCGCGTTTGGTGGATGGTTTGGAAGCAATGGCAAAATTCCTTCATCCCGATTTGTTTGAATAATTATGATTTGGGGTCGGGTAATCATTACCCGACCCTTCTCTCACTATGAAAACAACCTCGCATATCTACTTAATCGCTCTTGGCCTGCTTGCAGGAACTTTCCTGCTAAGTGTGGTAGTTGGCGCTGTCTTCATTCCATTGAATGAGATGCTGGCAGTATTTATGCGTGGCGTCGCATCTTCTGAAGCGTATTCATCCATTCTTTTGAAAGTCCGCATACCACATACGGTGTTGATTTTGATCACAGGCGCTGCGCTTGGTGGAAGCGGTGCAGCCTATCAGGGATTATTCCGCAATCCGCTGGCGGATCCATATTTGATTGGCGTTGCTTCGGGGGCAAGTTTGGGAGCGGTTTTTGCCATGTCTGCCAATTGGCCGAATGGCTTGCTTGGTTTTTACGCCATTCCTGTAGCGGCATTCGTCGGTTCGGTGGTAACAGTATTTTTAG
>JACZJB010000240.1 GCA_014860805.1 Anaerolineales bacterium | reverse complement strand
CTCTTACTCGTTGCAAAGATAAATTGTCTCATTTCTTTTTGGATTGAAGATGGCAACGATCTGACGGCCATCCTCATCACTGATTTTTGCGGCCATTTTGCGCGCTTCATCCAAATCTGAGATGCCTGTGGCAACATCAAGATAATACTCCTCTGATTTGGGGTTAATCCACGTGCCCAGCCAGCAATCCTCCTGGCTCAAGAGCGCTTCGTTCTGGATGATAAACTTGCGCAGTTCAAACGCTAAATCCACGCTTGGCGGCAGGATTGCCGTTCGCGATGGATATTTCGGGAAACTCCACACATCCATTGGCGCCAGGAATTTTTCTTTGCCCGGCTTCGATGCAGAACCGCCGTTTTTTATCGTTTCGAATGCAACTCTCAAAATATATTCTTCTGAGATCATTTCAGCATGAGGATTAATTCCTCGACCTCGCCAGCATTTGGGTCAGGTCTCCATTTGTCCTCACCGATGACTTCAAATCCGCACTTTTCCAAGACACGGCGGGATGCGAGATTATGTTTCGCCACATGCGCGAAAAGCGGGCGCTTCAATTCCTCACCGAGAAACTGCTTCAGTGATTCTGACGCAATTCCCTTGCCCCAAAATTCCCTTCCGATCCAATAGCCAATTTCCCGTTTCCCATCCATTTCAAAGCTGGCAATGCTGCCCGCCACCTGTCCATTGAAGAGGATGGTTTTGTTGTTGACATTCTCGTCTGCCATGATCTTTGCCCAATGCTTTGTAAAGGCTTCCTTGTCTCTGGATGGAAATGCTGCCATTGCTGCCGCTTCAGGGTCGCGTTGATGCTCAAAGAAAACAGGGAGATCATCCTGGATCACGTTGCGCAGAATAATGATATTGGACATGATTATTTCTTTCGTCCCACGGCCAGCATTTTATTGCGGATGGGAAAGACAAGGAAGAAGACATGAACGAACGGCAGAAGAATTTTCACCAGCCGATCAGACCTGACCAGTTTTTTCAGATAAAAACTGTAGGGAAATGACAACTCGTGGAAACGCCGCATCTCAACCACTTCCAATCCCGCTGCTTCCAGTGCGGATCTCATCTCTGCCAGCGAAAAAATCTGCTTGTGACCGAAAGGTTTCGCTGAGTACATGGTGTTCAAAAAGGTGGGATATTTTCCGCGTGAAAGCCAGTAGGTGAATTCACCAAAACGGTGATAGAACGCATCGCGGCAGGGAGTATCGATCAACAAGATACCGCCGCTCTTCAACATCTCCGCCGCGGATTTGAGCGTAGCGAGCGGATAATTGACATGCTCGATCACGTCCCATAAGGTGACCACATCAAATGTCCCGTGGAATGCCAGCCAATATTTATCTTCAATAGTGCGTTTGACAACTTCAAGCCCGTGCCTAGTTTTTGCATAATAAGCACGCGTATCGCTTAGTTCGATGCCAAGCACATCCGCGCCTGCCTCTTTAACTTTGGAGAGGAATAACCCTCCGCCGCAGCCAATATCCAAAACTCTTTTTCCATTGATCTCCCCGTGTCGTTTGACCGCCTCTATTTGATGCTCGATGCGTTCAGGGTTTGATTGCAGGGATCTTTCAATATAGTCTATCTCTTCATCAGTCAGCGCGCTGCCGTCAATAATCGGAGAGATCTCCTCCACAGGATCAAGATGATCGATAAAGTGAAATCCGCCCGCTGAGACAAAAACATTTGCGCCGGATAATCTGTATTTTGGGGAACCTGTTATGTTATGTTTCTGTGAATCGATATTTTCCATCAGCTTGCTTTCGTTTGGGTGATATTTTCTTGTGTAAAAGTATAGCATAATAGAAAATAGTGAAAGACAAAAGAAAATCCCAGCGATTGCGCTGGGATTTTCTTATTAAGGTCCAACGGTGAAAATTGGAAAAATGATGAACGGAAGGGTTGGTGTTGGTGTAGATGTATTAATAAAGAAGATGGGAGGCAATAAAATAATCCCGCCGCCGCTGGTAGATGTTGCAGATGGGGGAGCCGCAACAACCGCAGTGTTGGAAGGTGCGCCCGTTGGCACAATCGGTGTTGGTGGTGCGGCAATCGAAGCCAGAGTGCTGGGAATACAGGATGGGTTTGTTACGGAAGTAGAGATCCACGCGTATCCGCCGGTGCCACCCGCAAATTCAATATACCACCAGGCATTGTCAAAACTTTTCCCTGCTACATTGGCGGTTCCGCCTTGTGGGAGTGTTCCAAGAATGGGGTACACCTGACCGGGTCCGCTGCGCACGTTTGCGACCACAGAAGTGGTTACAGTGGGTGTGCACGCTTCGGCAACTGTGGTTGCAGTGGGCGTCTCAGATAAAACAGGCGTTGGCGTTGATGTCGGTGTTGCGGTTTCGTCCCCGGCAGGCGCTTCTGTAGCTGGCGCGCCGCCCGGCATATTGCAGGCAAGCGCCGCAAGTACAATGAAGATGACCGCTATTAATGTGTTTTTATTTTTTACAAGCATAAGGTTCTCCTCCAAGAGAATATGCTTGTATTATAGAATGTATCGGTTGAAACTCAACCCCACCGTTTGTCCCATATCGTGATCAGCATCCTTACCCGCACACGTACCCGCGCATCCGCATTGGCTGATGCCCACAGCGAACTTGTCTTTTTATAAACATCCTCTTCCAGTTTCTCAAAGCCTTCCCATTCATCTTCCATGAACTCCTTCATCTCAGATGGAGTATCCCAGTAATAGAAGAATGCAAACTCCTCTTCTGCTCTCTTGATGTACCATCCCCTGGACTCTGCCTCCCGCATGGCTTTGAACGCCGCTTCATCATCCGCCACCGCTGCAGGCAGATCGCTCAACCTGCCTGCAGCCTGCCAGCCCGTCGACGAAACCACCTCCACCGACCAGTTTGACTCCACGGGACGCAGATCAATGAGAATGCCGTTTGGTTTGAGTATTCTTCTAATTTCAGACAGAGCATGAACCATGCTCTCGTGTTCCATTCATCAGAGGGACCATGCCAGAATGGCGATATCGAACGTCTCTTTGGAGAAGGGAATGTTACTCGCGCTCGCGCCTGCAAAGTGGACATGCTTCTGCATGGCGTGTGGAGAATCAGCTTGGGCGATGCGCAAGGCGTCATGGTCAGGATCAAAGCCAACCGTTAAGGATGAGGCGGCGGCATATTTGAAAGTCAACCGCCCTTCGCCGCATCCAGTTTCAAGCACGCGCTTGTCTTTGAAATCGATAAGCTTGTGCAGAGTCTTTTGCTCAAATCCTTCAGGGTCTTTTTGCAATGTCATTTGGCGAGCTGCTTCATGGTTTTGTAGGAGTTCTTGATCAGCTCTTTCAGGACTTTCACATCTACATCGTCCAGCTTCTTGATGTACAAACATCCCACGCTGGTTTTGTGCTTGCCAAGTTTTTTCAGCAAGTCGGCGTGTGCTTGAAAACCTCCCATCAAGTAGAGAGTCAGGTTTTGTTTGCGAGGGGAAAAACCAGTCATCATCCAATCACCTTCGCGTCCACTGGCGCCTTTGTAGTGATAGCTGCCAAACCCGACGATGCTTGAACCCCACATTTTCGGTTCTTCCTTGGTAACTTGCTTCATTATTTTCAGGATCTCAAAACAGTCTGCGCGTGTTTGCTCGTCTTTAGCAGAGTTGAGAAAGCCTTCCACGCTTGCATCATTAACTTTGGTTTTTAAGTCGGTTGCCTTTGCCATGTCAGCCTCCAGGTTTTAAAACAATTGTCGCTTTATTGTGAAATTGAATAAAAATTATCCGGGTGAACGGGTATTCTTGGAGGATGCTTGGATTAACTCCTGTAAGACCTTTTTGTCAACATCTGCCAGTTTTTTTATGTACAAGCACCCTTTGCCCGTTGTATATTTACCAAGCTTTTTCAGTAGTGGATTTTTGAGATCCTCGCCTGACAGAAGATAAAGCGTGATGTTCTGTTTACGGGGGGAAAAGCCGATCTTCATCCAGTCCAACTCGCGGCCGCTGGCATATTTGAGGTGGACGTTGCCAAACCCGACGATGCTGGTCCCCCACATCTTTGGCTCGGATTTTGTAGCCCTCTTCATCATTTTTGTGATTTCGAAACAATCATTTTTTACCTGCTCATCTTTAATGTTGTTTAGAAAATCTTCCACGCTTGCTTCTGTCTGTTTGGTTTTCAACTCTGCCATGATTATCTCCTTTTTGGGCAACAGTAAATTGGAGTAATTTTAGCATATTTGTTCTAGGTACTAGCCTGTTCCAAATTGCCTGTCGCCTGCATCCCCAAGCCCGGGAACGATATAGGCGCGTTCATTGAGACGATCATCAATTGCGGCGATGTAAATATCAATGTCCGGGTGCGCATCTTGCATGGCTTTGATGCCTTCCGGGGCGGCGATCAGACCGACAAATTTGATCTTTGTCACTCCCCAGCGTTTGAGGATATCGGCGGTGGCGGTGGCTGAGCCGCCCGTCGCCAGCATCGGATCAAGGATGAGGCAGACAGAGACGCGCGGGTCAACGGGCAGCTTGTTGTAATATTCCACCGGTTGAAGTGTGTGTTCATCACGATACAACCCAATGTGCCAGACTTCTGCAGACGGCATGAGTTCCCAAATTCCTTCGACCATTCCCAGCCCTGCGCGCAGGATTGGGATCAACCCGATCTTCTCCCGCAGTTGATGGGTTGTCACTGTAGCCAGGGGCGTTTCAATTTCCACAGGCGTGGTGGCGAGGTCTGCAGTGGCTTCATATGCAAGAAGTCCCGCAATCTCTCGAACGAGTTCGCGGAATTTTTTTGGTTCGGTGTTCTTGTCTCTTAGTCTTGAAAGTTTGTGGGCAACAAGCGGATGTTTTGACGCGTAAACGTTGGACATGGTTCCTCCGAAAAAAGTTGCTTAATTATAGCCGTGAAGGTGATGTTTGTCCGATGACTTTGCAGGGAATTTTCGGTACACTCCTGCCAAGGAGTGTTTATGCGAGGAAATGATTTTATGTCCTGGGTTTTGCGCTCACCGCTGCATGGCATGTTGAGCAGCGGCATGATGCTTATCACTTTTGCTGGACGCAAAACGGGAAAGATATACACAACCCCAGTCGGTTATTATGCGGAAGGGGAGTATATGTGGGTACTTACCAGCCGAGATCGGACATGGTGGAGGAATTTACAAGGCGGCGCAAAAGTGGACTTGCTGCTGAAGCGCAGGTCTGTGCAGGGGTTTGCTGACACCGAATTGGATGAAAAATCTGTAGAAGCAAGGATGTATGAATATATCCGTCATGTTCCGCAGGCGGCAAAACCGATGGGGATTCGTATGGATAAAAAAATTCCCAACCCTGCTGATGTTGCAAAAACCGCAAAAGATAGATTGTTTGTGAAGATCAAATTAACGGAATAGGTTATACATGAGCGGCAATGCGCCCAGTGCTGCGCAAATAATAAGGCTGACAATAATCAAAGTCAGGCAGGCGGGAAGCAGCCAGCGGACCCATGTCCAATAGGCGTAAAGATTCCAGGCTTTGACGGCAATAGGCTGCGCTTTGCGGAACAGGTCGGGCGCGTCAATTTCTGGGCTGATGGCTGGCCCTGTTTTCGATGAAGTTTCCCTCACATTTGGAATTGACTTTGTCCGCAGGTGTTCGGGGATGGTGAGATTAGCACCACAGTATGCGCAAGCCATGCGGATCGAATCTGCTTCAGCGTAGTTCGGTGCTCCGCAGGCGGAGCAGGTGAAAGATTGAGTCATGAGGCGGTTGTCTCCAGTAGCTGGTTATTATGCTTAAACAAAAACGCGGACATGGGCCTGTCCGCGTTTTGATTGTTTCAAACCTAAAATGAATTGAACGCCGCCCAAATGCTTGCAAACACGCCAATCAAAATTGGGAAGACTGTAATGACGATCATGAATAAGGTAAATGCAGTGATCCCGCAGCCGAGCCATAACCACCATTTCGTCATTGTTTTGGCTGTATCTGCGTAACTTGCCATGATCGGCGCAAGGTGCGCGGTGGTGTATCCCGCGCCCGGGGTGAACTCATAAACCTGAGAACTTGCCAATGCGTCAACGGTATGTCTGGCGTCTGATTCGCTGATGCTTGTGAAGCTTAAATATTTCTTCAAGGCTTCTTCTTTGTTCCCGCATTGAGCCAGTTGCACAACCTGTGCCCATTGCGTTCCGTATCCGTTCATTGCGCTGATATCCACACCGCTGAAAAGGCTGCCTTGCTCCTGACTTTGTTTCGGATCTGGTTTGCGTAGATTTTCGGGGATCCCTACCGCGCTTCCACAATAGGGACATTTGACCATGCTTTCCCCGCCAGGCGGGTCGATGGGTCCTCCACAAGATGGGCATTTCAACAACTTCATTGTAAAAGTAGACATGGCTCTTCCTCCAGATTGGCGATGCGCGGATTATACGCCTATGTTGTTCGACTGTGGTCTGACATTCGTACTATTCCGAAATTTAACCAAACAAGCGGTAGAATCGGATATGCCAATTTTAGAGGAGATGCCCATGACTGAACAATTTAAATTCGGCGGTGAAATCGTTTGGAAGCCAACTCCGCAGCACATTGAACGCGCAAACCTGACAGTCTTCATGCGCGCGCATGCCATCAAGGATTTTAATGAGCTTATGCAAAAATCCACGGCGGATGTGGCCTGGTTCACGGATGCGGTTTTCAAATTTCTCGATATTCAATTTTACGAACCATATACAAATGTTGTTGACCTTTCCGATGGAATTCAGTTCCCGAAATGGTGTGTGGACGGGAAGATGAACATCGTCCACAACTGTGTGGACAAGTGGCAGGATGCGAAAAACAAGAAGCAGAATGCGATCATTTTTGAAGGCGAAGAGGGAATTGTAAAATCTTTAACCTATGAAGAGCTTTATAAAGAAGTGAATAAAACAGCAAACGCGTTGCGTTCGCTTGGTCTTGGCAAGGGCGATGCAATTGGAATTTTCATGCCGATGGTCCCTGAGATCGTAATTGCGCTGCTTGCCATCGCAAAAATTGGCGGAATTATTTTGCCGCTTTTCTCCGGCTATGGTTCTGGAGCCATTGTCTCGCGCATGGTGGATGCGGATGCGAAAGCGCTCTTCGCAGCGGATGGCGTATTTCGGCGCGGTAAGCCCGTCGAAATGAAATCCGTTGCAGATGAAGCCGCCGAACACATTCCAACCTTAAAACATATGATCGTGTTGCAGCGCACGGGGCAGGACGTGAAAATGAAAGCAGGCCGCGATCATTGGTGGGCGGCTCTCACCGCGCCTCAGCCTGATACTGCTCCAACGGAAATCACTTCCGCTGAAGACCCGTTGATGATCATCTACACTTCTGGGACAACAGGCAGGCCGAAAGGCGCACTTCACACGCACAGCGGTTTCCCCATCAAAGCCGCGCAGGATATGGCTTTTGGGACGGATGTTCATCAAGGCGACGTGATGTATTGGATGACGGACATGGGCTGGATGATGGGACCATGGCAGGTCTTTGGCAGTCTCCTGCTTGGTGCGGCGATGTTTTTATATGACGGCGCGCCGGATTTCCCAGCTCCCAGCCGTTTGTGGGAATTAGTGGAAAAGCATAAGGTCAATCAAATGGGCGTGTCGCCGACGTTGATCCGTTCGTTAATTCCACATGGTGATGATCATTTTAAAAAGCATGATTTGTCTTCATTGACGTGTTTTGCTTCGACTGGTGAGCCGTGGAATCCAGATCCCTGGATGTGGTTGTTTGAGAAAGTGGGCCGCGGCAGATGCCCGATCATCAATTACTCGGGCGGAACGGAGATTTCCGGCGGCATTGTGATGGGAAACCCGCTCATGCCGTTGAAACCGTGTGCATTTTCTGCCCCTTGTCCCGGCATGGATGCGGATGTGGTGGATGAAAATGGAAATCCCGTCCGTAATGTGGTCGGAGAACTGGTCATCAAAGCGCCTTGGATCGGGATGACGCGCGGCTTTTGGAAGGATAAGCAGCGTTATTTGGATACATATTGGTCGCGTTGGGAAAATGTCTGGGTGCATGGCGATTTTGCCGCAATTGACAATGACGGCTTGTGGTACATCCTCGGGCGTTCGGATGATACGATAAAGATCGCAGGCAAGCGGCTGGGTCCCGCTGAAGTCGAGTCGATTTTGGTGAGGCACGATGATATTGTAGAGGCGGCGGCGATTGGGGTGCCGCATGATGTCAAAGGGAGTGAACTGATTCTCTTTGCAGTGACCAGGCCCGGGGTGGAGAGAAGCGATGCACTTCGTCAGCAATTACATGCGATGGTTGTTGCTGAAATGGGCAAACCGCTTGCGCCGAAAGCGATCTTGTTTGTTTCGGATCTGCCGAAGACTCGCAACGCAAAGGTGATGAGGCGCATGATCCGCGCCGCATATTTGGGGCTCGAGTTGGGGGATACATCTTCGCTGGTGAATCCGCAGGCAGTGGATGAAGTAAAAAAGTTGGGATAAATGAAATGCCCCGGGAATTTTCAAAAATCTCAGGGGCATTTTTCTTTTATAATAATAGGGACTTGCTTTTGCAAGAAAAAGGAGATTGAATGAAAAAAGCTCGATATGTGATGCTTGCATGCATTCTGATGGTTACTTTTATTTTATCAGCATGCGGTGCAACACCAACCCCGCAATTGATCGTGGTGACTGCGACTTCGGCTCCTGCAACTGAAGCGCCTACTGCGGTGCCGACTGCTACGCTTGTTCCTGTCGCGCTTTCAGGGCCACAGAATGGATCTACGATGAAGTGGGTGGATGGCAGTACTCTGG
This sequence comes from Anaerolineales bacterium, assembly GCA_014860805.1. Taxonomy (GTDB): domain Bacteria; phylum Chloroflexota; class Anaerolineae; order Anaerolineales; family Villigracilaceae; genus Villigracilis. The sequence goes on along the minus strand of JACZJB010000240.1, from coordinate 14,158 downwards.
TCTATATCCCTGCCGGTGACTTTACCATGGGAGACGGCGTTTTTGCCCTTTCTCATAATGTGACTTTGGATGGGTACTGGATCCAGAAGACCAAGGTCACCAACCGTATGTACGAACAATGTGTCAAAGTTGGGGCTTGTACAGCGCCGTCTCAGGAGTTGGGCGGACCTGTTTTTAGCAACCCAGAGTTTGGAAATCACCCAGTTGTAGGTGTGAATTGGTCTCAGGCGCAGGCCTATTGTGCATGGACGCAGGGGAGTCTGCCTACCGAGGCTCAATGGGAGAAAGCCGCCCGCGGGACGAATGGAAATATCTATCCTTGGGGAAGCGCCGCTCCAACGTGCGGACTCCTTAATTTCGCTAATTGTTATAAGAGTACGAGCGGCGTGGAGGCGTTTGCCGCCAATGGTGCAAGTCCATATGGCTTGCTGGATATGGCGGGTAATACGTTTGAGTGGATAAATGACTGGTACGCTGAAAACTACTATGCCACATCTCCGCTTGTCAACCCTACTGGCCCGGAGAGCGGACAGTATCGTGTGGTGCGCGGCAGTTCTTTCGAAACTGATGATCAACTGATCGCTTCTGCAATTCGTCGATACAATGAGCCTGTTGATAGCGAACGCGATACTGGCTTCCGTTGTGTGGTCGCCAATCCCCAGCCAATTGCTCCGTATTGCCAACTCTCTGCGTTTGTTCCAACGAGCACAAATGTTTCTACAAGCTGTGAATTGCCTGAGGGCGTTGTAACGAATCAATATTGCGCACAAGGCGAGACGTACGCCGTAGTGCAGCTTTCATTTGGTTCATCATGGAAGGTCCGCGGGACGCGTCTGATATGTACTGAAGCGGTCAATGGTGGCTTCCGTCAATTAACCTGCGCCGGTCCAGAGACCATCGAATCGACTAATGAGATTGTTGTTTGCAATGACTCTTGCTCAAACAGCTCCATTGCTGAGGGCGTTGCACCGGTTTGTGACTCTGGATATACGCTTGACCCGGCAACTGGCATGTGCAATTACACTCCCATCCTGGCGCAGGTGAGTATCGCTGGTTGTCCCGTGGGTTATTCCATGGTTGACCGCGGCGGGCAGCAAACATGTGTCATTAGTAAGGATGCGAATGGTTTCTGTCCGGCTGGCTTGTATTTTGATGAATTGGCTGGCATGTGTGCGCCTCCCAATGGAGAAACTTCTGCTCCCTACGGATTTGACAACGCTCCGCTCGCCGCACAGACCTACGCTGGATGTGCGACTGGCTATACTTATAATGAGGGTTTCCAGTGTTGTCAGGCAATAACGGGAGGGACTTATCCGGGGTGTGCACCCGGTTATACATACGATGCTGACCGGAAGTCCTGCGTGCCTACAGGGGCTGAACTTAGCGGAGAAGGCTGTACCACGGTGCGTGTGACGACGATTAAGTGTAGCGAGCCTGTGAATACCTGTGCCCAATACAGTAATAGTGAATCGCGTTGTGTGGCGAATTTCTGTTCATGGAATGAAGCCGCCTCTAAATGTGAAATGAGAACCCCGACCCCATAATAAAAAATCCCGCAGGGTAATCCCTGCGGGATTTTTTTATGACCTTTGGGTGATGATAAATTTGATGCAAAAGAAAATGCAGGGAGTTATAATTTTTTAGATTTATTGAGCGTGTATCTTGGAAGGAGAACGAGATGAAGAGAGTAGTTGCTTTTATTTCCCTGATCGTGTTGACAACACTAATTTTGACTGCCTGTAACGCGCCGGTTGAAGCAACGCCAACAGAACCGCCGCAAGTTACTGAGGAGCCGTTGGCGGCAACGCAAGCCCCTGTTATATCTACTGAAACTGCACCTCCCACGCTCGTCACAGTGGACTTGGCCGGTCCGCCAATGGAGGTGGGATCCAAATACACTTATGTGGATGGGACGGTTCTGGTTGCGGTCCCGGGCGGCCCGTTTATTATGGGATATAACTTTGCGGATAACCCTGAGCGCGAGATCAGCGTGGGTGATTTTTGGATTTATAGCACCAAAGTAACCAACGCTCAGTACGCACTGTGTGTGCAGCTCGGGAAATGTTCTCCGCCAAAAACCGAACACAGCCCCACTTATGGGGATGCGCGATTTATCAAATTCCCTGTGACTGGCGTCACCCATGCACAGGCCACGGATTATTGTTCTTTTGTACATGGACGCCTTCCCACAGAGGCTGAATGGGAAAAAACTGCCCGAGGACCGGAAGGGAATCTTTTCCCCTGGGGAAATGGGGGACCAAATTGCAATTTGTTGAATTACAAATTCTGTGTGAGTAAAACCACCTGGGTGAACGAATACAAAGATGGAATAAGCTATTACAGCGCATTTGATATGTCTGGTAATGCGCGTGAATGGGTGGCCGATTGGTACAGCCCCACCTACAACATAGAATCCCCTGAACCGGACCCGCTGGGACCGGAACTGGGTGAGAAACGTTCCGTGCGTGGAAGCAGCTATCAGGATAGCGCCGACCCGTCCCTGTCTGCGCATCGCTTCTCTCTGGACCCGGAAGAGACTCTGCCCGATTTGGGATTCCGCTGCGTTGTAGAAGATCCCACTTACTTTGCTCCCTGGTGTGAGCAATTGATATATGTTGGCGAAGGTCTTGACGGCTCCCAGCCGGATTGCGCCCCCATCGTGAAATGCAATGATGTTTCCATTTCACAGGGATTAAATTGCACGGAAAATTTTACCCCCTACACCATTGTTACTTTCAATTTATCGAATACTCCTCCCGATAATTGGGATTATCAAATGCCGGGCTGTTCGCAATTGCCCGGTGAGCAAACCCCGACAAAAGACAAATTCCTTTGTAACCCCGGTGATGTGGGGCCTGCAAGTGCGCAGGGAGGATGTTTATACGGCGTTCCTGCTTTCTGCGAGGCTTGCCCCGCAAATTACAACAAAGTGGATGGCAAGTGTGTTTGGGATGGCAGCGGAACGGCGGGTACTGCCTGCCTTCCGGGTTCCACTTATGACCCATTGACACAATGTTGTTCTGCAATTCCCGGTATTGGCGAAGACATTGGTCTTTGCCCTGCTGGGACATATCCTCTGAACGGCGTCTGCGTGGATAATCCCAGTGCTGTACCGGAAAATGTCGTGCAAAATATACTCTTTGATAAATGTACCCCGCCGGTGATCGTCACCGTCACTCCGGGCGGCGGAGATGACACGCCTGGTGGTGGTTGCCAGCCTCCCCCAAATGGTTGCAGCAGTAATCAGGTTTTTTGTGCGGCGAATTGTTCCTGTCAATCGCGAACGGCTCCTTGTCCTTAATTGATTTTATTAAAACCGGTCTCGTTCAGTCTTGGATGAGACCGGTTCATTTCGTCTTGAGTATTTCATATTAATTGCGTATCTACCGATTTCAGATATTAAATACAACCTTATAATTATTGCAAAGTTTGCTATGTTTTTAATTTAATGGAAACAAAGGAGATTAAGGTATGCGAAAGATTTTGTTTACTGGTTTTGTTTTATTGTCCCTTTTAGCCTTGGTCACCGGTACGGTTTCTGCTGCACCGCAGGCAGACGGTCTGATCACCCTTGTCGAAGTCCGTAATGACAGGTACGGGAATGTTATATTTGTCTTCAATGTTAGCGGGGAATTTGCACGCCATAAGTTAAACGGTACTGTTGATGTTCAAGGCGAGGACGCCAAATACGGCTTGCATTGTTCTTTGGTGAGCGATGATACGATCCAATGCACCACTTCCAAAAAAACTGGCGGCAGAAACGTGGTTGTCTACCTGGCTGGCTTCATCTTTTGGACCTTTGTCCCTGAAGTAAGCGGACCCGTAGGTCCCAGCCAATATTGCTACAACGTTTATGACATCTTTTTTGACGAGCAAAACGAGGATGCATATTGGTACTCATTCACAACTCACTGTCAGGAGACCCCTGCCAATTACGGCGACGTGGAAAATATTTATAACCCCGATTATCAAGATTATTATGACTATGAATTCCTGCCCTCAACCCCAGGCTGCTTTGATCCTATCGTTGAGGATGCGTACTATTACATCTGCGGCTTTTAAGTTTATATGGACGATTCACTCGGAAACATACTTCACTTTGAACAAATTACGCACCGTGGAAACATATGCAATGCCGTTTTCAACATCCAGTGAGATCGTGCGGATCCACGGCCCGATGTAAAAACTGGCAATTCGTTCATAGGTTTTCAAGTCGATCACTTGAATGCGGTTATTGATGAAATTTCCCACCAGCAGCAGGTTCCGTTTTGTGTCAATTGTCAACGTGCGGTCTCCGATGCTGACATTTATTTTCCCCTTGTACTCCAGCGTGTCTGCGTCATACCGAAGAATGACGCCCTCCATCGTTGACGCCACCAGCACTTCTGATGTGTCGGGATTGTAAACCAGCCTGTCCGTATTGGGGCTCGTCTCTACTTGTTGAAGCACCTTATGCGTGTTCATATCCCACGAGACCAGATAGGTGTCTTTGAAGGAATTGAAGTACATAACATTTTTTTCAGGTGAAAAAGCCACATTAGTTGGCACCATGGGCAGAGGCAGGCTGGCAATCACTTCGCCGCTTTCCCGGTCAAGCATCACAAATGGAATTCCAACTTCATAATCCGCTTCGGATGCAATGGTAATACTGTCCGTGCCCGGCTGCCAGTTGACCCATACATCACCGGGCGAAAGATTTATCACCGGTACAGAACGGAGGGTCTCCAACGTCACAGCATCAATATAATGCAGTTGCATCGTCCCTGCCTCGTACGCATAGATCTCTTTGCGCTCTGGATTGTATGCAAAACTCTGCATCTTTCCAATGTTCTTCGATTTGCGCGGCGGGATATTGAGATGCTCCGTATCAAAAGCAAGTAAATAACTCGTTCCATGCCCAACCACAAAGATTTGCTTCAACTCTGGATCGAACTCGATCCAGTTATACGCCCCAGCCGCAAACTTTTCCACCGATGGGTTGGCATGTATTTTTTCGCCAAGAGTGAGAATCCTTTGATTGTCGTAAGGTGTCAGCAGAAACAGCCAAAAGAGCGGGGCGATCAAAACACCGCTTAGCCATGACCATTTTTTAATGGAAAGCCCTGTTTGGAGTTTCTCGATCAACCATAGGATATACGCCTGCGGGAAGAACGCTTCACACAACCCGACTCCTGCGAGGAAAACAAGATTCAGGATTCCACTTCCAGATATTCGTTTTGTGAGCCATTCCATTGGCATGGTGTTAACCGCCAGCAAAACAAAGACGATCAATGTTCTTACCACTGGATTCGGAGTCAATAATAAAAACTGGAACGAGATAAAGATGAGTGCCAGCATCCCGGCGAGCACGAGGAAATAGCCACGTACATCCGAAGTAATCCATTTTTTCACCAGCCAGTATCCGAGCGCCATCGAAATTACGGTTACAAGATACAGTTCAAAACGTGTCTCGAACGTGTTTGCAGAATAAACGGCAAAATCAATCAAATATTGCGGCTTAATGTGCTCATTGACAAACTCAGAGATTGCATCTCGGAACAAATACAAGCCTGCTGCGAAAAGAGGCAGGCGAAAAAATAACCACAGTGTTATAGCTGATTTCTTCATACGGCTCATTCAGAGACATATCTCACTTTGAACAAATTTCGCACCGTGGATACATACGCAATGCCATTCTCCACATCCAGTGTAATTGTACGGACCCATGGCCCAAGATAAAAAATTGAAACGCGATCATGAGTGCTCATATCAATAACTTGGACCCGGTCATTGATAAAATTACCCACCACCAAAAGGTCCCTTTGCGTATCAATCGTCAATGTACGGACTCCGAAACCGGCTTTGATTTTTCCCTTATATTCCAAAGTGCTTGCATCATAGCGAAGGATGGCACCATCCAACGGCGAAGCCACCAGCAGCTCATTTCGCTTTTCATCGAACTCCATCCGATCTGTATTTGCGCTGGTCTGGGCCTGGAGTACGGTTTCATGGCTGATCATATCCCAGGCGATCAAATAAGTATCCCGATATGAGTTGAAATAAAGCAGAGGCTTTTCGGGATGAAATACAAGATATGCAGTTGGGATGATAGGCAGAGGCATACTGCCAACAACCTCTCCGCTTTCACGAGCGACTATATAAAATGGTGTGCCAACTTCAAAATCTGCTTCGGATGAAACAATGATCGTATCTGTAGAACGATGCCATTTTACCCACACGTCGCCTGGCGAAAGATCTGTCACAGGTACGGAACGAACAGTATCCAATGTCACGGCATCAATATAAAGTAATTGATTCGTATCAGCCTCGTATGCGTACATCTCCTTGCGTTCCGGGTTGTAGGCAAAACTTTGCATTTTCCTGATATCTTCTGATTTGCGCGGCGGCAGGTTGAGATTCTCCGTATCAAAGGCCAGCAGGAAATTCGATCTGTTTCCGGAAACAAAAATTTGATGCAGGTCTGCATCGAACTCAATCCAGTTATATTCCCCTGCTGCAAATTTTTCCACAGCCGGGCTGGCATGTAATTTTTCACCCAGCGTCAGAATTCTTTGGTTGTTGTACGGCGTCAGCAAAAACAACCAGAATAACGGAGCGACCAGCACGCCTCCCATCCATGACCATTGTTTGATGGAGTTCCGCATCTGGAATTTATCCATTAACCAAAACACATAGGCTTGCGGAAAGAACGCTTCACTCAACCCGACAGCGGATAGGAAAACGAAATTCATCATTTTACTTCCAGGGATTCCCCTCGCGAGCCATTCCATGGGCATACTATTAACCGCCAGAACCAGAAAGACGATTAATGTTCTTCCCGCTGCATTTGGCGTCAATAATAAAAATTGGAACGAGATAAAGATAACTGCCAGCATACCGGCGAGCATGAGGAAGTAGCCGCGTACATCCGAAGTCAACCATTGTTTCACCAGCCAGTATCCGAGCGCCATCGAAATTACGGTTATAAGATAAAGATCAAAGCGGGTCTCGAACGTGTTCGCAGAGTACACTGCAATATCTATGATCGTCCGTAGCTCAATCCGTGCTTTGACGAACTCGAACAGTGGTCTCCGAAACAAATACAAACCTGCCGCTAGAATCGGCAGGCGTATGAATGTCCAAAGGATCAAACCTGTGCGTTTCATGGACGTATTATAACGATGCTATTTTAGGTTTCATAGTGTGCCAGCTTGTAGCTTGTTGATAAGCATATCCAGCTCTCAGCACGCCTGATTCGTTCCACGGGCGTGAAACGATCTGCAAGCCGATCGGCAGGTTCTCGGATGTAAAGCCGCAGGGGACGCTCAACGCAGGCAGCCCGGTCAAGTTGAAGGGCGCAGTGAAGCGGGTCAACTGACGGGCACGTTCCACGGCATCCTCTCCCTCCAAAGCAGGCGCAGCGATGGGCGTAGTGGGCAGAATGAGCACATCAAATTGATCGAAGAGGATCTCGCATCTGCGTCTCGCTTCAATCTGAGTGCGCCGTGCAAGCGCGTACTCACTGGAAGTGTATGCGGCTCCCCTCTCCAGCCGTTGACGGATATCCGCGCCGAACCAGTCCGGGTGTTCCTTCAAGCGTTCACGATGGAAGGCCGCGCCATCCGCCTGGGTCATCAGGGAATTGGCGTGCGCCGCTTCTTTGAGAAAATCCACATTCACTTCGGAAACGATGACACCCTGCTCTTCCAAAACCTTTGCGGCATTGCGGATGGCAGCAAGGACTTCCGCGTCGGTTGCTTCTTCGATATAGTTTCCAACCGCGAGAGCCACTTTGCGTTCCTGCATTGAATCCATCAGGTGGCTGGAATAATCGCCGGGTAAGGTTTTTACACAAGTTGGATCCTGCTCGTCGTACCCGCCCATGACTTGCAGCATGAGCGCCGCATCTTCCACCTTGCGGGTGATGGGACCTGCGTGATCAAGATTCCACGAAAGCGGCAGAATTCCGCGCAGACTCACGCGCCCATAGGTGGGCTTGAGACCAACAACGCCGCACAACGCAGCAGGGATGCGGATCGAACCGCCTGTGTCCGTGCCAATTGCCGCCATAGCCATGCCTGTGGAAACTGCCACTGCGCTTCCCCCGGAAGAACCTCCAGAAGCGCGGGAGATATCCCACGGATTTTTGCATGCTCCAAAATGCGGATTATTATTGGTGACGCCAAGCGCGATTTCATGCGTGTTGGTTTTCCCGATGATTTGTCCGCCGGCTTTTTTGATCTTTTGTACGACAAAAGCATCTTCGTCGGGAATATTGTCCGCAAAGAATTTTGAACCGCTGGTAGTGCGAATACCTTTGGTGTTATACAAGTCTTTCACAGCAACGGGAATCCCATAAAGCGGCATACTCCCAGCTTGTGGTATTGCATTCGGTTCCGGTGGAACCACCGTGATAAACGCATTCAGGATCGGGTTGAGTTTTTCAATTTGACGGTAGCAGGTTGAGGCGAGGTCCGAAGCGCTGACTTCGCTGCTTTTTACCAGGTCACGTTGATCGGTCAACGATAAAGATTCTAGTTTCATATCATGCAATTATATCCAAAGCAAAAATTTTTCCATATAGCCTGTCGGTACTGAAAAAGTAGGTCACGCGTTATGCGTGACCTACAAATTTGTTTGGACATTCGCTCGTACTTTAGAACAGCCCAACCACTTTGCCGGTTTTCAAGTCCAGATCCACATCATAGAAAACGGGACGTGTGGGTAAGCCTGGCATGGTGCGCATATCGCCAAGGATGGGATAGAGGAAGCCGGCGCCAGCCGAAGCGCGGATTTCACGAATGGTGACACGGAAGCCGGTGGGAGCGCCTTTCTTTGTGGCGTCAGTAGTGAACGAAAGGTGAGTTTTCGCCATGCAGATGGGCAGTTTATCGAACCCGAGGCGCGTGTAGCGTGCAATCTGTTCCTCGGCTTCGGGGGTGTAATCCACTCCGTCAGCGCGATAGATTTCGCGGGCAATCGTCTCGATCTTTTCCTTGATGTTGGTTGTGTCCAACGCGTAGAGGAATTTAAATTTGCTGGGGGTCTTGGCTGCTTTCACCACAGCTTCGGCGAGTTTCTTTGCGCCTGCGCCGCCATCTGCCCAGTGAGTGGAGACGACTGCGTCCATTGCGCCCATTTTCAAAGCCGCCTCGCGGACGAGTTCTACTTCAGCTTTTGTGTCGGTTGCAAAGGAGTTGACAGCCACCACCACATTCACGCCGAATTTCAATGCGTTCTGGATGTGGCGTTCAAGGTTGGGCAAGCCAGCGCGCAATAATTCAAGATTTTCGTCTGTGTATTCGGGGGCAAGCGGTTTGCCAGCCACTACTTTCGGTCCGCCGCCGTGCATTTTCAACGCGCGGATGGTTGCGACCAATACCACTACCTGTGGGATCAAGCCGGAGTAGCGGCATTTGATGTTAAAGAATTTTTCCATGCCAATGTCTGCGCCGAAGCCAGATTCAGTGAGCACAAAGCCATCCTTGCCGACCAGTTTGAGCGCAATTTTGTCTGCGATGATGGAAGATTGTCCGTGGGCGATGTTGGCAAACGGTCCCGCATGAACGGTGGCGGGTGTGCCTTCCAGGGTTTGCATCAAGTTGGGTTTGATGGCATCCTTCATCAAAACGGTGACTGCGCCAGCCACGCCGAGGTCTTCTGCAGTGACGGCTTCGCCATTCTTGTTGGTGGCAACCACCATCCTGCCGAAACGTTCGCGCATATCTTCGATGCCTGTGGTCAAAGCAAGGACTGCCATGATCTCGGAAGCGACGGTAATGTCGTACCCGGACATGTGCTCGTGACCCGCTTCATCCTTGCCGCGCCCTACTTCAATTTCACGCAGGAAACGGTCGTTGATATCGATGACGCGGCGCCAGGTGATGGTTTTCTCGTCAATATCGAGGCGGGCAAATTTACTGCGTTCTTCCGGGGTCAGATCGTTGGGGTTGTTCTTGTTGATGCCAAGTTTCTTCAAGCGGCGAATCATTGCGGGCGAGAATTTGCGATTGCCTTTCTTGTCCAACGGGCAGAGTGCGTTGAAAAGCTTTTCGTCATCCTGCATTTTTTCATGCATCACGCGCGCATCCAAAGCGGCAGAGACCAGGTTATGCGCCGCGGTGATGGCGTGGATATCGCCTGTCAAATGCAGGTTGAAATCTTCCATTGGAATGATCTGCGAATAACCGCCGCCCGCGGCGCCGCCCTTGATACCAAAGGTGGGACCTTGCGAAGGCTGGCGGATGGCGGTGACAACTTTCTTGCCGAGGTGCGCGCCCAATGCTTGTGAAAGACCGACTGTAGTTGTGGTCTTGCCTTCACCCAGCGGGGTGGGGGTAATGGCGGTCACATCCACGTAAATGCCGTTGGGTTTTCCCTTTAATCGGTCCAGAATTTCAAGTTTTATTTTTGCTTTATATGGACCGTACAATTCCAGTTCATTCTCGCGAATGCCCAACTCACGGGCGATCTGCAGAATTGGTTTCAATTTTCCTGCTTGTGCAATGTCAATATCTGAAGGTACAGGGCGGAGGAGCTTTAACTTTGTCGGTTGAAATTTGGAACTTACTTTTGCAGGAGCGGCCTTTTTTGCCACAACCTTCTTGCCCTTTGAGGACGCTGTCACAACTTTTTTAGCTGCTTTTGGTTTTGTCTTCCCGATCTTCTTAGCGGACTTTGCCTTGGTTGCCATAGAGACTCTCCTTGAAATTATATATAATCATACAGGCACTATTATCGAATTTTTTGATGAAAAAAGCAAGAGTTTTTCGTCATCTTTTTGTCACGTTAGGCTTTCAGCAATGTGCCTACGTTTTCACCCAGCAGCGCGCGTGCCAGCAAACCGTTCTCTTCCGCTGAAAAAATTTGCGCGGTCAAGCCGTTTGTCTTTTGGATCAATGCAAGCATTTCCTCCACTTTGGCTTTCATCCCGCCAGTGACATCTGTGCTTGCCGAACCGCGGATGCCCGCCCGCATCTTCTCATACTCTGCAAGTTGAATCTCTTTCACCAGCTTTGTCCTCGCTGGAAAATCCTCCCACACGCCAGCTTCAATTCCTGCCAATAGAATGCGGGAGGGGGAGAACTGCTCAACCAAAAATGTAAAAACATCCTCTGTGGAGAGAATCGTGCCGCCGAGTTTCTCGTCAAAAGCCACATCGCCGTACACAACCGGCAGAAGATGGACATCCAATGCTTTTCGTATAGCCACTGTATTGTGATGGATTACTTTGCGATCATTGGACACCATCGATGAAGATGGCGGAAAGGAGATGGCAGGTACACCCGCATTGAAAAGCGATTCCATCACGTAGCGGTTTAATTCCGCAGCCTGAAAACGGACTTCGGCGAAGCCCATCCATTGCTCGGAGGTTTGCACTCCATCTCGTGTGCCGTGCTTCTTTGCAGCGACATGCCCGAAGGAGCCAGAGCCGTGCCCCAGAATCAGAAGCAGGTCCGGGCGCGAATCCTGAACCGTTTTTATTTCCAGCGCCAGTTCTTTTAGTTTATCGAGTCTTGGAGTGTACGGGGTGTCCTTGTCGGTGATCAGCGATCCACCCAATTTGAGGAGTACGATTTCTTTTGTCATGGTGAAAGTTTTAACACAAAATCGCGAAAAAGTGGCATTCACTTTGCACATGCTATAATCGCGTTATGGATATTCGCGCAGGCGTTGTTGCACTTGCTTTTTTTGCCCTTGTTGCTGCTTATTTTTCTGCACGTGCCGCCATCAAAACCATGCAGACCGCGCGTAAGTTGTCTTTTTATAGTTTGCGGAAACGGCACAATGCCAACGCATGGAGATTATTTTTTCTGGCTATCCTTTTGCTGGGGTTTGCCTATTGGCTTCCGTTTTATGGCGAGCCGATGATCTATGTCTATTTCCCGCCGTCTCCCACGCCGTCTTTGACCCCGACGATCACGTTGACTCCCACCATCACGTTGACTCCGACCATCACAGTTCCGCCGACACTGACATTAACTCCCTCTGTGTCTGATACGCCCACATTAACCCTCACGCCTTTTTTGCCCGTTGCGATCGAGGCTTTGTTTGAAGGTCCTGTGACCCCGAACCCGGATGCCTTATTCACGGCCATCCAATTCTCCACTCAATTCGATGGAATTAACCCTGTCGATCCTAAAACTGTTTTTGAGCTTCCCATTACTACAATGTACGGCGGATTTGATTACAACAACACCATTCCCGGTGTGCAATGGACGGCGCTTTGGTATGGCAACGGAAAGTTGGTTTGCTATGAAACCAAGCCCTGGGATGGCGGGACGGGCGGCATCGGCGGTTATACAGAATGTTCCAATCCGATTGACGGCTGGCAGCCCGGCGAATACGAGGTGCAAATTTTTATGGGCTATGAATGGAAAGTGGTTGGGCGTTTTCGGGTGCTTGGCGATCTAACAACGCCCAGCCCGCCAGCGACAAACACACCAAGAGTAATACCTACTTCAACTCCATAGGTGAATCAAATATGACAGAAAAAGCATTTCAAGATTACTATCCCGACCATATGGCGCATTGTTATGGATGCGGCAGTTTAAATGAATTGGGACATCAGATCAAAAGCCATTGGGACGGGGTAGAGTCTGTGGCGTATTTTCAACCCAAGCCGTTTCACACAGCCATACCCGGGTATGTCTATGGCGGGCTGCTGGCTTCGTTAATCGATTGCCACGGGACGGGCACAGCTGCGGCGGCAGGTTACCGCGCCGAAAACCGCGCCATGGACACGGAGCCGCCCCTGCGTTACCTAACTGCTTCCCTGCACGTGGACTATCTCAAACCCACGCCCATGGGTCCCAGATTGGAAGTCCGCGGGAAGGTGAAGGAAATTAAGGGGCGTAAAGTTGTGATTGAAGAATGGATCGTGGCGAACGGCGTCATCACCGTGCGCGGCGAGTTGGTGGCGGTGCAGGTACCCGACGCGTTGGTGTTGGAGTTGTTGAATAAGAAGGATGGGGGATGAAGGAAGAAGAGGAAGAATAAGAGCGCGGCTACCTGACCACCAGACTACCAAACTAAATTGCCCATTCCTTCTTTTTGGTGTTCATCTCCTGCGCGATCTCGGCGGCGAGGCGGGCATTGTTGAGCAGCAGGGCGAGGTTGGAATTCAACGATTTGCCCTTGGTCAATTCGCTGATGCGCCCCAGTAAAAATGGGGTCAGTTTTTGCCCGTGGATTCCCTGCTGGATGGCTTCGGCGGAGGCTTGAGCGATGATCGGTTCCATGCTGGACTTTGGAATTGCGAACTTTTCTGGAATTGGATTCGTGACGAGGATTCCGCTCTTCATCCCCAAATTCCAATGCGCTTTGGCAAAGTCTGCAACTTCTTCGGGGGTGTCGAGGCGGGCACTGACGCCCAATCCGCTTTCACGGGAATAGAAGGCGGGGAATTCGTCCGTTTTATAGCCGATGACGGGCACGCCCATGGTTTCAAGATATTCGAGGGTGGCGGGTAGATCAAGGATGGCTTTCGCGCCGGCGCAGACGACCACTGTTGGAATCTCTGCGAGCGAACGCAGGTCTGTGGAAATATCAAAAGCTGATTCTTTGTGCACGCCGCCAATGCCGCCTGTGGCAAAGACTTTGATGCCTGCCATGTTCGCGGCATACATGGTGCCTGCCACAGTGGTGCCGCCGTTCGCTTTTTTGACGATGGCGGTGGCGAAGTCTCGGTGGCTGACTTTCAGCGTGGAGTCTGCTTCAGCAAGCCGAACCAGTTCCTGGTCGGAGAGTCCGATGCGGATCTTTCCGTCCAGCAAGGCAATGGTGGCGGGAATCGCGCCGTTGTCACGCACCTGCTTTTCCATGTCCCGCGCGAGTTGAAGGTTTTGCGGGTGGGGCAGTCCATGCGTTATGACGGTGGATTCGAGGGCGACGATCGGCGTGCCCAAATTGAGCGCGCGGGTGATTTCGGGGGAGAGTTGAAAGTTGGGATGTTTCATAGTTAATAGGGGATGTGCTTGGCGATGTCTCGCAGAGCCTTGTCGATTTTTGCGATTTCTTCCTGAATTTCGTTCTCGGGTTTGGCTTCCTTTTGGATCAGGTCGCGCGCCACGATGAGTTCCTTGCGAAACGCGCCCAGCATTTCGCGGGCGGTCTCTAACGGTTTTTTGGCTGTTTCCGGGTTGACCAGTTTTTCAAGATACGGCGCAACGTTGAGGTT
>JACZJB010000239.1 GCA_014860805.1 Anaerolineales bacterium | reverse complement strand
GCACCGGTTTACTCTGTCATTGTGATCGTCGTTTACGGGTTTTCGATGATCCGCTTTTTTTGGAGAGTACCTAGTTTGGCTAACTATTCGACAATTGGGCAGATCGGGGTGGTATTTTCCTATATGTTGACGGTCAATTTGATCGAAAGCCTGATTTTGATTTCCGCTCCGATCTTATTAAGCCTGTTTCTTCCGTCCAAGTGGTTCTTTGAACAATTTGTTGTAAAAGGGGTTTTATTGGTGTCCATGGGGCTGGGATACGCATACTATATTACCGGTCACATTAATACGGAAGAACCATTTCCTTACGAGCTTTTTAGATTATCGCCTGTTGTTTTAGCTGTTATTCTCCTGCTTGTGTTTCTACTCGCGCGAGTAAACTTTCTAAAACGATTTTTAGAATGGCTGGCTGAACAACTACAGGTTTTTCTTTTGCTTTCCATTCCCTTGAGTTTGATAGCGGTTGTTGTTGTGCTTCTTAGAAATATTTTTTAATGCGCTCTAAAAAGGATAAATTTCATGTCTAGAATTGATCGTCGCAGTTTTTTGAAAATGCTTGGGGGCGCAGCGCCAGCAATTTTGTTCCCGCAGATCGTCTCCCTGGCAGATAAAACACTCGGGCAGTCCGGGAGCGAGCAGCCAAATGTGATCATCCTCCTGTTTGACGCGATGAGTGCCCGTAACCTCTCGGTATATGGATATCCGCGCCCGACCACTCCCAACTTGGAGCGGTTTGCAGAGCACTCCATTGTTTATCACTCCCACCACGCCAGCGCTAATTTCACCATTCCTGCCACATCGTCTTTATTAACTGGAACATATCCCTGGACACACCGCGCAATTAATCACCGAGGGATGGTACGACAGGATGTGGTCGATAAGAACGTTTTTCGCTCAGTTGGGTCTGGGTATAGCCGCCTGGCATTTCCCCAAAATGTCTGGTCAGATTTGATCGTTTCTCAATTCGCAAATGACATTGATACATTCCTGCCATCCAGTACCTATGCGGCATTGGATTACTTAAAAGGGGAGAGTTTCTCGAATGATGAGAATATGGCGGTGCGTTCGTTGGATGATTTTGTTTTCAAAGAGCATGAACAGGCTTCTATTTTTCTTGCACCCTTGTTGAGCGCGATGTACTTTAGAGATGTCGCTCGTCTGCCCGTTGACAAAGGCTATCCAAGAGGACTTCCCCACAACGCAAATTATCCCTTGTATTTTAAATTGGAGGATATCTTCGACGGATTGGCTTCCCTGGTGCCGGGATTAAGGTCAACATTTGCTTATTTTCATTTGTACCCGCCTCATGCGCCGTACCGGGCTTCCAGCAGATTCGACCGAAAATTCCTTGATAATTTTCACCCACTTCGAAAGCCGGTTCATCGATTCTCAAGTCGTTCGTCAAATTCTCGTCTTGAGTCTGCCCGCAGATTTTATGATGAATATGTTGCTTCTATCGATTGGGAAATTGGGAATCTGTTTGATGTATTCGAGAAGGAAGGCGTTTTTGAAAACAGTTATGTGATCGTGACAGCTGACCATGGAGAGATGTTTGAACGTGGAGAAGTCGCTCACACAACTCCTCTGTTGTATGCTCCGGTCACAAATATTCCCTTGTTGATTTCCGCCCCTGGACAAAAAAACCGTCAAGATGTGTATGCCCCCACCAATGCTGTGGACTTGTTGCCCACCATTACACAATTGACAGGCGGCTCCAAACCAGACTGGGCAGAGGGTACTTTCCTGCCCGGCTTGGGCGGTTCGGAAGATTTTGAACGCAGCACATTTTCCGTGGAGGCTAAAAGAGTCTCGGCTTTTGGATCGCTTCATATTGCGACTGTCTCCATGTATAAGGGCACACATAAGCTGATTTACTATACGGGATATGAAGGGGCTGACTCGTTTGAATTGTACAACCTGGAATCGGACATTGAAGAAATGGAAGACTTATATCCTGCCCAGCCTGCAATTGCTAAAAAATTAAAAGAAGAATTGCTTGAAACATTCCTTCAGGCTGATAAGCCTTATAGCAAATAATATTCTGTCGTAGGACAAAGTTCGTTTGAAAACTTAATTACAACAGGAAACTATATGAAATTCTTAATTGCCGGTCTTGGCTCCGTTGGACGCCGTCACATGCGCAACCTGCTCGCCCTCGGCGAAAGGGATATTGTCCTGTTACGCACGCGCAAGGCAACCCTGCCTGATGATGAGCTTGCAGGTTATCCGGTTGAAACTGATTTGCTGGAAGCGCTGAAGAAACACAAGCCGAATGCTGTCATCGTTGCAAATCCAACTTCATTGCATCTCGAAACAGCCATCCCTGCGGCAGAGGCGGGTTGTCACATCCTGCTTGAAAAGCCCATCTCAGGTTCCACCGAAGGATTGAGTCAACTTGAAGATGTCGTCAAAAAAAGCGGCTCGAAAATTTTGGTTGCTTTTCAATTTCGTTTTCACCCGGGCTTGATGCGCGCAAAAGAATTGATTTCAAACGGCGAGATCGGACGAATCATTTCCGCGCATGTGCATTTTGGGGAATATCTTCCGGCATGGCATCCGTGGGAGGATTATCGACAGGGCTACGCCGCTCGCTCCGACCTGGGTGGGGGCGTGGTGCTGACGCAGTGTCATTCGCTGGATTATTTGCCGTGGCTGGTGGGTAAGGTGAGATCGGTGTGGAGCTTTACGGGAAAAATCAGCGACCTCGAAGTGGATGTGGAAGATACTGCGGAGATCGGCTTGCGTTTTGAAAGCGGCGCTTTGGGCAACCTGCATTTGGACTTCAACCAACAGCCGCCGGCCCATCGTTTTGAGATCATCGGGACGAAGGGTACCATCAAATGGGATCTTTCCGATGGAGCGACCCGAATCTATCGTGCGTCCCCTGAATCGCTTGCCATTTCAACTGGCAGGGATATCAAGGCTGGCGGCGAGTGGCAAACGTATCCGCTTGTGGAAGGTTGGGAGCGTAACGTAATGTTCCTCGACCAGATGAAACATTTTGTGGATGTTACAAATGGGAAGGCTGAACCGACTTGTCCGTTGGAGGATGGGGTGCGGGTGCAGCATCTCGTCGAGGCGATTCACACGTCGAACAAAACGAGGCAAATCGTTGAACGCATTTAGGCGAACGATGGCTGGATTTTTTAAAACATCCCTGAAAAATCGGCGGAAAACCATCGCCAGTTTTTTTGCCGCCATGGCAATTGCCGGGGTAATTTTATTTTCCTCCTTCGTTTATCCGCCGTCGGAAGCAGAAGCGCAGTTCTTTCTGGGTTTGTCGCGGATACGGTTTGTGATGGCGTTTTTGTTTTTAGGCCTTTTATTGGCAAATATTGGACTGACGTATATTTTTTTGGAGAAGAGGTGGGATTGGCAGAATCGGTTTGAAGAAAAACTGGGGCTTTTGATTTCAGGAAAGTTATCGCTCGTCTTTGCTATTCTTTATATTTCAATGGCGGCGACAGGGACGCTGTTATTGCTGACTATCCCTCCCATTCCCGTTTCGTTGGTCTTTCTTGAACCGATCCGTTTACGATTGCTCGATCTGGTTGCGTGGTTATTCCTGTGCAGTTCCCTGTTGATCGTGTTGTTTAGATTGCTTTATGCCGAGCGGGTGCGCTCGGAAGTGTTCTTCCAAAAACTGGATCAAGGCCTGCTGGTTGCGAGCATCTTTTTGTTCACCTTCTTTTTTTATGAACATTTTGCGGCATGGATTGGCTGGGTGAACAAAACAAAATATTCCTATTGGAATCTGCTTGCCGACGAGTTTTTGCGCGGCAGGCTGTACTTGAGTGCCCCCCCGCAAAACAATACCCATGATCTGACTTTTTACAATGGAAATTGGTATGTTCCCAGCCCGCCTCTTGCGGCCGTCCTTATGATACCTATGGCATATCTTGTTGGCGGGGAAAATATCAGCACGGCTGATTTTTCAATGGTCTTCAGCGCGGTCAACGCTGCGCTTGTGTTCTTGGTATTGGATCAGCTTGTTATCCGTCAGTGGATCAAGCTTCCGCGTATCAGCATTCTGTGGCTTGTTTTACTTTTTGCCTTTGGAACCCCGCATTTGTGGGTGGGCATCAGCGGCCGTTTTTGGTTTGTCAGCCAGGTCATCACTGTGACCTTTTTAGCCCTCGCTGTATTTGCCTCCATTCGGTCATGGTCACCGTGGCTCATTGGAATCTTCATTGGCATGGCGGTGTGTGCACGTCCAAACGGATTGATGTCCTGGCCTTTCGTTTTTGCGATTACCATGCAGGTATTAAAAGAGGACGGACGGGCAGTAGATATTAAAGGGATGTTTGTCTGGTCGTTAAAATCCGCGCTTCCAATCCTGATTGCCGTGTTGGGATTGCTCCTGTATAACCATGCGCGTTTCGACAATTATTTTGATTTTGGATACATCACTATCGATGGAGACCCTGCCATCGTCCGAAATGCAAAAACCTACGGCTTGTTTTCCACATATTACATCCCTAAAAACCTTCAAGTGATGTTCTTATATTTGCCGAAAATCCAATGGGATGGCCAGTGGCCGATTCTGCCATCCGGCGCTGGGATGAGCATTTTTTTGACCACCCCGCCATTAATATACCTGTTTCGACGGTATGAAAATAAATGGTGGATTTTGGGTGCGTGGACGGCTGTGTTATGTAATTTGCTTTTGCTGATCTTGTATCACAACACAGGCAGGGACCAGTTCGGTTATCGATATATTCTGGATGCGCTTGTGCCTCTGACCGTATTGCTGGCTGCAGCTCTTGGGAAAAAGCCCCCCTGGCATTTTAAAGTGCTTGTGATTTTGAGCGTGTTGATCAACCTGTACGGCGCAAACTGGTTCATGAATGGTTGAGGAAAACCCTGTTATGAAAGCAGAAGAAACGACGCGGCTTTTTGAATTTTTAATTTCGATTATCCTGCTCTCTTTGGTTTCTGCTCTCGCATACTTGTTATTTGTGCCGAAGTTCGGCTATTTCAACGATGACTGGTATTTGATGTATGCGGCAGGCGCGCGCGGGCCTTCTGTGTTTTGGGATATTTTTGCCATTGATCGTCCTTTGCGTGCACTGGTGATAATACCGGCTTACACACTGTTTGGCTCCAATCCGCTGTACTACAATTTGAGTGCTTTCCTCTTTCGGTTGTTGAGCGGGATTTTCTTTCTCTGGATCCTTCGAATGCTCTGGCCGGAGAAAAAACACTCGACGCTTTGGATGGCTTTGTTGTTTTTGCTGTATCCGGGCTTTTTATCCCAGCCGAATGCGATTGATTATCTCTGTCATCTAACCGGGTTGGCTGCGGGGATGCTTTCCATTGGGTTGACGATACAGGCGGTTCAGGCATATTCATGGGCGCGAAAAATATCCTTGTATGCCGCTTCCATTCTGCTGGGTTGGTTTTATCTTGGTCAAATTGAATGGTATATCGGTCTGGAATTTTTCAGGTTTGCCTGCTTGTTGATCCTCGCGTCTCGTTTGAATGAAACTCTCTGGACAAAAGTAGTTTCATTTTTCAAGTATTCGCTTCCTGCTTTTTTGATACCGGGTGTATTTTTAGCGTGGAGACTATTCTTTTTCGAAAGTGAGCGCGGAGCGACTGATCTACATCAGTCGCTCCGCGCTCACTTTCGAAAAAGAATAGTCTTCACGCTAAAAATACACCCGGTATCAAAAAAGCAGGAAGCGAATACTTGAAAAATGAAACTACTTTTGTACAGAGAGTTTCATTCAAACGA
>JACZJB010000238.1 GCA_014860805.1 Anaerolineales bacterium | reverse complement strand
CTTTCATATTTACGCTTGTGCTTGCTTGCTCCTCCCCTGTTCCATCTACCCCTGCAGGTCCATCAGCAGCACAGGTTATCGAGGCCTATTTCTCCCCTCACGGTGGTGCTACAGAGTCCATCGTCCGCGAGATTGGAAACGTGAAGAATCCCTCAGTCACCAAGGGCAATGCGGAATTGGTGAAGATGTGCTCGCTAACTTGAAGGAGCATCGGAACATTCGGAGAGGTCAGTGTGGAGGAAGAGGCAAGTGAGGTTGACCGATACGCGGTCTGATTCTAGTTAGGTGAACACGTAACTATTATGAAAGGAGACTAGATTGGCCGTAATAAATAAGCTCGGGAATATTGTCGCCCATTGCCCTGGATGTAGCGGAGGCAAGAGCACATTTGAATATCAAGTGGATGGTAAACCACTTGGTATGACAAAAACTTCAGGCCAAAAACCTTATAGCCATAGCGGGATTGAAACAGATATTCAATATAGATTAATGCGATGCGCAGGATGCGGTATGGGGGCAATCGCTCGAATCAGAATGCATGATACAGGAGGGCGATATCCTGAAGACATTTGGGATTTATTATGGTTTTATCCAGAGGCGAAGATGCGTGCTTCTCTTCCCCCCGGTGTCCCTAAAAAAATAGTTTCTGAATTTAGGGAAGCCGAATTGTGTATAGAGGCTAACTGCAATCGAGCTGCCGCTGCTATGTTTAGATCAGTATTGGATAAGGTGTTTCGTGCAAATGGGTATAAGACTGAAAAAGAGTATAATTTAAAACTTCAAATTAATGCTGCGGCAAAAGATGGTGTAATTACAGAAGCAAGAAAGAAAAAAGCACATGATGATGTAAGAGTATTAGGTAATGATGTCCTGCATGAAGAATGGAAAGAGGTAAAGGATGAAGATGTTGAGACGGCACACCATTATACACAACGGATACTTGAAGATTTTTATGATGATAGAGATTCTGTAATAAAGCTATTAAAAGAAGCTGGTAGAAAATCCGGAGAGAAAGAAAGCACCGGTGAGAGTGCTACCTAACTACAGGCTGAAGCTGACGGCTCACTTGGTGAACTTCTTGGGTGCCCGCAGCTTAGCCTGAGCGTTAGGCATTTGGTAGGACACGTTGCGATCGCATAGGAGAGCGAACAAGGATGAGCAGCAATGGCAAAGCATACGGCCCGGCAAATCCACACCCGCTTTCACAGCTTCGGACTGAGCTGGTCTGGGAAGGGAAGTACGACGAGTACGGCAACCGCCGCGAAGTGGATGTCGCGGGCTTGTCGATGCCCATGCAAAAGATCGAGACCATCGATCAGCCAAGGAGTGAGGCCGCTGCGGCCGGCCAGCTCGACATCTTCGAGAAGAAGACGAAGCGCCTGGACGACTTCCGCAACATGCTCATCTGGGGCGACAACAAGCTCGTGATGGCTTCGCTGCTGAAGAACTTCAAGGGCCGCATGGACCTCATTTACATTGACCCGCCCTTCGATGTCGGCGCGGACTTCACGATGGACGTTCCCATCGGTGATGAGAGTGAAACCGTCGGCAAAGACCAATCCACCCTCGAAATGGTGGCGTACCGCGACATGTGGGGTAAAGGTACAGACTCATATCTTCAAATGATCTACGAACGTCTCGTACTCATGAGAGACTTGCTGGCCGAAGATGGCAGCATCTATGTGCATTGTGATTGGAGGGTGAACGCATACGTGCGGCTCGCTCTTGACGAAGTATTTGGCAAGGAACAGTTCCGTAATGAGATTATTTGGTTCTACCCAGACTCGCCCGGACGCCCCTATGATCGGTTCGTTCCTAAGCACGACAACATCACTCGGTTTTCGAAGAGTCCAAAGTGTATCTTCAACGCTGATGCTGTCAGAATTCCAATTCTTGAGGCATCCAAGGAACGATATAAGACTCCGCGATACTTAATTAACTCTCAGGGCAAACGATTCGAATATACGGGTGGCGAAGCAGCCGAAAACGGGAAGATACCGGAGACTGTTTGGCAGTTGTCAGTCGTGAAGGGCAACTCCGACGAAAAGGCAGGTTATCCCACCCAAAAACCCGAGGCCCTGCTCGAACGCATCATCAAAGCATCGTCTAACGAAGGCGATCTCGTCGGTGACTTCTTCTGTGGTTCAGGCACTACTGGCACGGTTGCCGAGCGTCTTGGTCGGCGATGGGTGATGGCCGATCTGGGTCGATTTGGAATTCATACAAGCAGGAAAAGGTTGATTGATCTCCAGCGGACTCTTCACAGCGACGGCAAACCGTATCGTGCGTTTGACGTTTACAACCTTGGCCGCTATGAGCGCCAATGGTGGCAAAAAGCATCCCTGCAAGGCGCAGACGAAGAGCATCGTCGTGTTGTCCTCGAATTTTTTCAAGCGGAAACGCTCCAGAACGCTCCATCTGCCCTGATCCACGGGCGCAAGAGCGGAGCCTTCTGCCATGTGGATGGGATCGATTCGATATTTTCTCGCGGTGAAGCTAGGGCCGTCGCGAAGGCTGTGGCGGCTGCCGGGGGGCGTGAGTGCTACTGCCTGGCCTGGGAGTTCGAAATGGACCTACGGCTGACAGCGGCCGCGCTTGAGCAGGAACTGGGCGTCAAGCTGAAACTCATTCAGATTCCGCGCGAGATCATGGAGCGCAACCGCAAAAGCCCGCCGCCGTTCCTCGAAATGGCGGTCCTCGAAGCGGAGGCAGTATACCGAGGCCAGAAGAACGACCGAAGCGTCGATATTAAACTCACGAAGTTCCTGCCGTCGCTGGCCGAAGTCCCGAGCAAAGAGCTGGAGGTGCTGAAGGAGCGCGCCGTCAAGAGCGGGTTCGATTTCATCGATTTCTGGGCGGTAGATTTTGAATGGCATCCGGACAAGCCTTTCAATCACCATTGGCAGGACTATCGGACGCGCAAAGACAGGTCGCTGAAAACGGTGAGCGAAGCGGGGCACAAATACCCGAAGCCGGGCAGCTATACGGCCTGCGTCAAGGTGGTCGATGTCTTTGGCTGCGACACGAGCATCACGGTTGAGGTGAAAGTTTGATGCCTGACTTCCTAAACCCTTCGGCCCTTGAACCGCTTTTTGCTCCCTGGGAGGAACCGCACTCGCACCGCGTGCGGGCGGAAAAGGAAGGGGAGTCGGCAAAGGTCGTGGAGCACCGCCGCCCTTCGCCGATTGTCACCGCCCAGAACATCCGGGGAGAGGTGCGGGAATGGCGAGCGGCCTTCTATGCGGGTGCCAGCGACACGACGCGCCATCTTCTTGAGCACTGGTTTAACCGGAGCCACCGCCGGACGACACCGGCGGGCGAAGATTACGAGTTCCGGTACTACTTCTGCCAGCGTGAGGCGATTGAGACATTCATCTACCTGAAGGAAGTCCGCAAGCTCTCCTGCCTTTCGCAACTGTTCGCGGAGTTCGGAGGCCCGGACGCGGAGATCGCCGCGCTTGGCATCACCGAGGAAGAGGACGCCTGGAGCCGTTACGCATTCAAACTCGCGACGGGCGCGGGGAAAACCAAGGTGATGAGCCTGGCCGTCGTCTGGAGCTACTTCCATTCTCTTCGGGAGTCCGACTCCGAAATGGCCCGGCATTTCGTGCTCATCGCTCCAGGCCTGACCGTCTATGAGCGCCTGAAGGACGACTTCCGGCCGGGCGACGGCCGCCAAGACATTTTCGACAGCGATCCGCTCATTCCGCCGGAATGGCGCGGCGATTGGAACCTTTCAGTCGTGCTGCAGGACGAGGCTGCGGGGGCGGCGAGCGGCGGGGTCTTGTACCTGACCAACATTCACCGTCTCTACGAGCCGGGGAAGAGAGGCAAGGGGCCTGCCGATACGTATAGCTGGATGGGGCCGCCGGTCTCAAAGGCTACCGCCTTGGACACGGCAGCGGCGCTGCGCGATAGGATCACTAAACATCCGCGCGTGATGGTCATCAATGACGAAGCCCACCACGTCTGGGACCCGGATTCAGCCTGGAATGAGGCTATCGGGTTCATTCATGAAACGAACCGCCAGCGGGGCGGAACGGGTCTCGTCGCCCAACTCGATTTCAGCGCAACGCCAAAGGACGCTAAGGGTCAGGTCTTCAAGCATGTGGTTTGCGATACTCCCCTCGGTGAAGCTGTCGATGGCGGCATTGTAAAAACGCCGGTCATCGGCCGCGCCGATAGGAAGCTGGAAGAGCAGCCGGGCGAAAACGCCGGGTATGTGTTCGAGCGGCATCTCCTTCTGGGCTATGAACGCTGGAAGGCCAGCCGCGATGAGTGGAAAAAGAGCGGCAAAAGAGCTCTGCTCTTCGTCATGTGCAACAGTACGGACGAGGCGGATCAAATCACCCGGCGGCTAAACACCGATGATCTCTTCAAAGAGCTCAATGGTAGCACCATCAACCTTCACACCAATTTGAAGGGCAAGCTCAAGAAAGAAGGGAAGGGGGCCAGTGCTCGTTATGTTTTTGAAGAGAACGAAAAGGAAATCAGCGACGAAGACCTCAAAGCGTTGCGGAAACTAAGCCGCGAACTGGATTCTAACACGAGCCCTTATAACTGCATCGTGTCGGTGCTGATGCTCCGCGAGGGCTGGGACGTTCGCAACGTCACTACGGTGGTGCCCTTGCGTCCGTTCAGTTCGAAGGCGGGCATTCTGCCAGAGCAGACGCTCGGGCGTGGCCTGCGGCGCATGACGCCCCCCGGCCAGGCTAACGAAATCGTCACTGTGATCGAGCATCCGGCCTTCGCGAGCCTCTACGCCCAAGAGCTGGCGCAAGAGGGGCTGCCCATCGAAGTGATCGACATCGACCGCGTTCCAGCGACGACGGTCTCCATCTATCCCGACGAGGTGCACAAGAACCTGAAGGAACTGGAAATCGAAGTGCCGCGCCTGAGCGGCGGCCACCGTATTCAGGCCACGCTGGAGGGCCTAAAGATTGAGGATATCCGGGCCGAATTCAAGAAGTACAAGCCGCTGCCGCTCGGTGCGCAAGGCCAAACAGAGATTCAGTACGAGGGCCGCCACCTGTTCACCAACGAAGTGGTGGAACGGCTCAAGATCAACCTTCCTCTGCTCGAGTCAGGCGTCGGCGCAGTTTCGTATTTCGTGAAACAGCTCGAACAGGTTTGCAAGCTGCGGGGCACGCATGCGGCGCTTGCGCCCCTCGTCCTGACCTTCCTCGAAGAGATCCTCTTCGAGAAGAAAACGAACCTGTATGACCAGGCCCTTGTGTCCCGCCTCGCCGACTCTGACGTCGGGGAGCATCTCCGCGCGGTTTTTGTCCCACTGATACGCGCCCGCACGACGATGGTGCAGAAGCGCGCCCCTGAAACGACACCCGTGGCGCTCTCAAGCTGGAAGGCTTTCCAGGTCACCCATAGTGAACGGCATCCGGTGCATCAGGCCAACCGGACGCTCTTTAACCTCGTGCCCTGCAACCGCGAACTGGAAGTCGCCTTCGCCAAGTTCATCGATCACGCGGGCGATGTCGCCGCCTTCGCCAAGAACGCCGGGCCGCAATGCCTCCGCATCGACTACCTGGCCTCCGGCTCCCGCCTTGCATTTTATACGCCCGATTTCTTCGTGCGGTCGAAAGAAGGGCATTACTACCTCGTGGAAACCAAGGGGCGGGAGGACAAGGATGTCCCCCGAAAGGCGAAAGCCGCTCTCGCCTGGTGCGAGGCCGCCTCGACGAAAAAGTGCAAATGGGGGTATGTCTACGTCCCGCAAGGCGTCTTCGAGCGCCTGACGGGGGACACCATGGCCGTGCTCGCGCGGACCTGTCAGCCTGCTCTTACGGCGCTGATCGAGAGCGACGATACCTCCCTGCAAATGCCGCTCTTCGCGGCGGCGGCACAAGCCAAGGCGGAGGAGCTGGAAAAGGCCCCCGAGATGAAGGGCATCGTCGATGAGGTGACACTTCAGGCGCTTCCGCCGCGTTACCGCAAGGCCGTCGAGCAGGCCACAATGCTTTTCCGTTTCTTTCAAAACAAGGAGGGTATGAACTATTCCCCGGTGTTCAATGCTCTCCTCGGCTCGCTTGATGAGGCTGCCCGAGGCCTGCTGGTCCGGCGCCTACAGCCCAGCATGCCGGCCAAAGCACCCGATCAGAAAACGTGGTGCGATCCGTATCTCCGGGACGCGGACCGTCGCATGCAGCCCCGCTACCAGAAGATGGCGCAGAATTTGAAGCGCACCCTCATTTTCAACAACGGGATCATGCCGTTGGGCCTACTGCGCGACTGTATGGAGTACGCGCTTAACGACAACACCAAGCTCGAAGGTGTATTTGACGTGGTTAAAGAGAAATTCAAGGTAGCCGGAGGGCGGGAGATGCTCGCCACCGTCATCCGCATCTACGACTTCCGCAACACGCGCGTGGCTCACCAGGAAAAAGAAATCACAGACCCGAAAGAGGCTCAGCAACATCTCGTCGGATGGATCAATGGGCTTAAGGCGTTGTCGGAGGCAGCCGCATGACGCTCCTCGATAATGTTCTCGCCCAGCCAACAGGCGCATGCTTCTTTCGTGCTGATCTACACATTCACAGGCTCGGGTTACCTCACCGACGAAGCGTATCCAACTTAACCCAGTCACCCGGGGATCTTTGGTAATACCAAAATGCCCATCCGTTGCAGGCGCCTTTCCCAATCGCGACTGCGGCAGCCTTGGAGGGTGAAAGATACCGTTTCCCCCTGAAGGCAATCGAACCGTCACTTCGCACGTAAGCCCTTACGGTCTTGCCCTTGTATTTCCGCCGCAAGGACTTCGGGAGGTTCTTGTAGTTCGAGAGTATCGGTTTCCTCCCATCCTCACCCTCAATCACTTTTCTGATAATCACTTTCTTAATCGCTGCTGTCTTACCTATAATTTCGTTTTCTTGGAGACGGTGTACCTCACGTATTGCCTTGCGGAACTTCCATTTCAGTTCCTCGGACTTCAAAAACTTCCCAGCCATCCTGTTACCCGAAGGCTTGATGATTCGGAGGATAAGCGATTCCAGTTCTTTCAGGTGGCTGTCTCCGATTGTCAGGTAAACACTGAACCGGTCCCATGCCTGCCCGTGCCGATCCTTCAAGTGGTGCCTTAGGCGATTGCGTAAGTTGCCCGCGAGGCCCACGTAGTAGAGTTTGTCGCCTCGATAGAGGGCATAGACGCCTTGGCGTCCCCGGACGAACTTCTTCACTATGTCTTGGTATTCCTCTAGTGCTTCACGGGAGATCCTTTCGAGGTGCTGGGTGACGAGGGGGGTGCGTTTGGCCATCGGGCGCTCCGATTTGCTTATTTATGGGGACGAACAAGCGTAAAGGAGGGAGAAAAGCAGGCACCAGAGAAGTCGTAGACCCTTCGGATTCATTAAGGGAGTTTACACGGAATCGACGAAGAGGAACATCTCTGCTGGTAAATAGCACCTCTTCCTATTGCCAGCATCGAGTGAAAGAGTCCAAAGTAGCATTGAATTATCTATGCCGAAATACCGATAGAGTTGAAGGAAAAGATGAAGCGGAGCGGAAGAAGAATTTCATCAGTCGTCAAATCGAATCTGCCGGGCGCAGATGAAAAAGGGGGGAACCATGAAATGGTACCTTGCAGTGTTAAAGAAGTACGCTGTGTTCAGCGGACGTGCCCGGCGGAAGGAGTACTGGATGTTTTTCCTCTTTAATTTAATCATCGCCGCTGTTCTAGGGGGTACCCTCGGACTCATCGAAGTAATCGCGGGAATCCCCAGCACTCTCAGCGTTCTCCTCATTACTATCTACACTATAGCGGTGATAATCCCTGGTTTGGCCGTAGGGGTGAGGAGACTCCACGATACGGGCAAGAGCGGATGGTGGTTGCTGATCACCTTAGTGCCAATTATCGGAGCCATTGTGGTTCTAATTTTCCAGTTGCAGGATAGTCAGCAGGGCGAAAATCAATACGGCCCGAATCCAAAGACCGCTATGGAGTTACAGACTATCTAAATGAAAGCGAGGCAAATTTATGACCCTTGAAGCGTTTGGGCTTCTTACTGCGGAATCTTTTGGGGCGGCATTAGTTACTTCTTTTTCCCTATGGATAGTAATGAGATTTACAATACACGCAATAAATAAATTCGGGAAAAATTATTTTATTAGTTTGCAAAAACTATATATTTATTGTTTTATTATGATGTTTATATTGTCAATGTTATTAGGTAAATTAGGCAATAAATTGGCGGGTGAAACTACATTTACTATACTACTTGGAAGTTTAATGCTAAAAAC
>JACZJB010000237.1 GCA_014860805.1 Anaerolineales bacterium | reverse complement strand
ACCCAAACCCCACGCGGAGATGGCGGGCTGTTCCCAGTTATCCTCCACGAAGCGGATGTCGTGCTGGCGCGGGTCGATACCGAGGGCTTTGAGCGACTCGAGGTAGAGTTCCTGCGGGTTCGTTGGATCTGGCTTAAGTATGACCTGAAACTGGGTGTGCAGTTGGAAGCGGTTGGGGTTCTCGCCGTAGCGCCCATCATCGGGGCGGACAGACGGCTCGACGTACGCCACGTTCCACGGCTCGGGTCCGAGCACGCGCAGGAAGGTGGCAGGGTTCATCGTCCCTGCGCCCACCTGGGTGTAGTAAGGCTGTGTGATCAGGCATCCGTGCGATGCCCAGAAGTCTTGTAGTTTGAGGATGATTTCTTGAAAGGAGGAGGGTTTCGTCATTTACGATTTCCGATTGTCGATTTGGGATTTACGATTTTGGATTGCGTGGGGGATTATAACTGATGGGAAGGCGATGGAGGATTTGCGCTTCATACGACGGGGGAAGTTGGTTCTGTTTCGAGGAGCATTATTATATACACTTATGGATTTGTATCGCTGACACAGCGGAAACCTAAATTATCATTACTATTTGCTGGATCGCCCCT
Source organism: Anaerolineales bacterium (assembly GCA_014860805.1). Lineage (GTDB taxonomy): Bacteria > Chloroflexota > Anaerolineae > Anaerolineales > Villigracilaceae > Villigracilis. Next base: position 1,969 of record JACZJB010000237.1, on the reverse strand, counting down.
CAAGCGAACGGATGTACGCATAACATTTTCATAGTCAACCCATGAGCCACCACGATATACACGATCAATTCCTGAGTTTGGGCCAAAGGGATTAGATAAAGGCGCATCTTGGTAATATGTTTCTGAGTACCAGTCTGCTACCCACTCAGTAACATTACCTGCCATATCATAAATTCCATAAGGGCTTTTATCACTCTCATAACTACCAACTGCAACTGTATCGCCTATACATCTTTGATAATTTGCCTTATCACAACTAAATCCTTCTCCCCAAGGATAAGTACGTCCATCAGTTCCCTTAGCAGCCTTTTCCCATTGAGCTTCTGTAGGCAATTGCATATCTCGCCATTCACAATAAGTTTTAGCCATATCCCAATTCACATTTATCACTGGATAGTTACTGTAAAGACCATTGACATAATAAGTTGAACGTTTTTTCGAAGAAAGTATCTCTGGCGGATCACACACACCAACTTCTTCACAGACTTTGTAACGGGCATTGGTGACTTCATACGCATCCATGTAAAAAGCACCAAGATCAACTTGATGAACCGGTTTTTCATTACTATAGCCATTATCACTCCCCATCATGAATTCACCAGCAGGCACAAGCAACATTGACACGCCTTTGGCGTCCGTTATTTCGGTTGGCAGAGGTGTTTCAGAAACAATTAACGTCGAGGATATAGTGGGGGTGATTAAATTTGAGGATGTAGATGTAAGATTAATCTCTTTAATTAGAGATGGGATTCTACTGGCCGCAAAAATCGCAAACAAGAAAAACACAATTGACACGGCCCCAGCAAAACGAGCCGCACCACTTTTAGACAATTTTGTCTTACTAGTTGTTGTTCGTTTTTTATTTTCAGTCGACTTAATAAGATCTAATAATCTTTGATTTACTCGAATTTTTCCTTGAAGTTCAAGTATTTTGTGCTCAATCCCCGCAATAAAAGGATTAATATTTTCTATTTCAAGATAAACTTTAAGAGCACCTTCCAGATTACCACTTTCTTCTAGACTTCTTGCATGCCTCTGAAGAATTTTCAACCGCTTATCTTGCTCATCTTTTTCAGCAAGTTTTGATGCTGCTTGTGCAATAACTCCGATACGATTCGCCCGCACCCGCAAAGCACTCAAGAGCATTTCATAGCCATCGTCTTCAAACAAATCCACCCAATGCCATCTTCTCAGGCTTTCGAGATTGTCACATTCTTCCAACCGTGCAGGGATGATAAAAATCTCGCCTTCGGGTTTTTCCATGGCGGTATCGAGGGCGAGTCTCACTTCCTTTTGGCGAAACCCCGCTTGATTGAATTGCTTTGAAAGGCAAACCACCACCACGTCCGCTTCGCGCACAGCCTTGCGAATCTCTAACTCCCAATCCTGACCTGGGAGGAGCTTAGCTTTGTCCAACCATGCATCTACACCGTCTTGAGTCAGGCGGGTGTAAAGTCCGCGCACGGGGTCACGGTCCGCGTGGGCATGGCATAAAAATACTTTCAAGGGGCGTTTCGATTCGGGCGTGAGTGGGTTTGTCCCGCCGAGATAGGTTTAAGTTAATGAAATTATACAACCGAAAAGGAGCAATGCTATAAATTTGGCGAGAGCGTAAACGAAAAGCCAGTCCACTGCGGGGCTGGCTTTTTGATTTGAATTAACTTCTACAAATTCGCGCTATCTTGAGTTATGGTACATCCTTGGCACAGCGGAAGCTAATATTGTAAAAGGAAACAGAGGGCGAACTTTTAAATCTATAGGTTGTGCGAATAAAGTTCTTACCTGCATCCCAAGAGCCACCCCGGATAACACGTTCATCCCCTGTCAATGGTCCCTGCGGGTTTTCCACATCTCCAAAAAAGCTTGAATAATAATTTGCTTGATACCAGTCATTCACCCATTCCTGGGCATTCCCTGCCATATCGAATAGCCCGTATGGACTGGCACCAGAATTATATTTACCGACGAC
>JACZJB010000236.1 GCA_014860805.1 Anaerolineales bacterium | reverse complement strand
GTGTATATTTACACTGTAAATTAAATCAGGAGAAAATATGGTCAGACCTACTCTCAAAAAACAGATTCCTAATTTGCAAGAGGCCATCAAAGATGCGGCGTGGAAGCAAATTGCTGAGCATGGGGCGGCAGCATTATCCCTGCGGGGAATTGCCCGCGAGTTGAAAATCACTGCGCCTGCCATTTATAACTATTTTCCAGACCGCGATGCGCTGGTTACAGCGCTAATTATCGATGCGTACACCTCGCTGGGTGATTTTGAGTTTGCTGCGCGTGATGCTGTTTCAGCGGAGGATTTGGCAGGGCGGTTACGAGCAACAGGCGATTCGTACCGGGAGTGGGCAGTGGCTTATCCGCAGCGCTATCAACTGATATTTGGTACGCCCATCCCGGGCTATGAAGCCCCGAAGGAAAAAGTTCTTCCATCAGCCGCGCGCTCCTTGGGAGCGCTCGTCAGCGTGATTGATGCGCTGCGCGTTCGTGGAAAATTATCCGCTGAGGGGTTTCCATCCGTCCATCCGGGCTACGAGCCGCAATTTGAAGTCTGGAAAACGTTTGCTGGAAATTATGACCTTTTTTCGCTTTCAGTTGCCATGATCATCTGGAGTCGGGTTCACGGATTGGTGTCCCTCGAAATTTCAGGCAATATGCCTCCCTTCGGCTTGGACGGCTCGGCCTTGTTCCATTATGAAATCGAATCGATAGTAAGTCAATTCATAAAAAGATAGTTTTGCTGATACAAAAGGAGAAAAAATGTCAGTTAATCATGTTGTGTTAGGCACAGGCGCAATTGGACGTGCTGTTGCAGAAGAACTTGTCAAGCGTGGAGAATCTGTCCGTGTGGTGAACCGTTCTGGCAGAATGGATGAAGTCCCTGCCGGGGTGGAGGTTAAGGCCGCAGATCTTTACGACCATGAACAGGTCCAGGAAGTGACGCGCGGTGCGAAGGTGGTGTATCAATGTGCTCAGCCGAATTACTTCGAGTGGCAGCAAAAATTCCCGCCTTTGCAAGAATCGATCATTGATGGCCTGACCGATGGCGACGTCAAGTTGGTGTTGGCTGAAAACTTGTACATGTACGGAAGAGTAAATGGTGTGCCGCTGACAGAGGATACGCCACATAATGCTCACACAAAAAAGGGCAGGACGCGCAGCGAAATGAGTAAGGCGGCATTTGAAGCGCACCGTGCGGGGAAGTTGAGAGTCACAGCTGGGCGCGGATCGGATTTCTTCGGTCCATGGGGCTTGCCAACAGTGGCAATGGGCGAACGCACGTTTTATCCGATGCTGCACGGCAAGGCGGCATCCCTGGTTGGGAATATTGACGTTCCGCATACTCATACCTATGTGCCCGATTTTGGAAAGGCGCTTGTGATTCTTGGCGAGCGTACAGAGGCGGATGGGCAGGTGTGGCACATTCCGAACGACAACCCTCAGGTGACCCAGCGCGAAATGGCAACCATGATCGCGGAAGAAATGGGCGCCCCGCCAAAGTTCAGTGCGATGGGGAAAACGATGATGTGGATCGGCGGCTTGTTCATCCCTGAAGCGAAAGAACAGGTCGAGATGATGTATGAGTTCGAGCAGCCCTTTATTGTTGACTCGAGTCGTTTTGAAAATGTCTTTGGCATGAAAGCAACTCCCATGCGCAAGGCGATTAAAGAAACAGTGGCTTGGTATCGAAGCCACCCTGAGAAGAAATAACTTTAGACTGGGAGATCAAAATGGTATTTGTTAACTCCTTTATGGCGACCTTGCATCATATTGCCGCCTTTACATTGACTGCCTGTCTTGTCTATGAATTTATCGCCTATCGCAAAGGATTTACTGTGGTGGAAGCCCGCCGCATCCAGCGAGTGGATTTGGTTTATGGCATTTCGGCAGGATTGTTGGTCGTAGTTGGTTTGCTGCGTGTGTATTTCTTTGAAAAAGGACCGAACTATTATCTGCACAACCACGTTTTTTGGACCAAGATGGCATTGTTCGTGATCATCGGTTTGCTTTCGATTTATCCGACCATTCGCTTTATCAAGTGGAATCCGATGCTTGCGGAAAACAAACTGCCTGAAATTCCTGAGAAGGAATTCAAGAACATCCGCCTGCTGTTGTGGCTGGAAATGGCAGGATTAGTATTGATACTTTTTGCAGCACCTTTAATGGCGCGCGGAATTGGGTAGTGCTCAGACCTCGCAGGTTTCCAAAACCTGCGAGGTCTTTTTTGAAGTACACTCGTGGGAAAAGGAGATGCCATGCTTGAGATTGCGATCATGATTGAAGGTCAGAATGGGTTGACCTGGCCCCGCTGGCAAAAAATTGTACGCCTTGTGGAGGAACTGGGATTTGTCGGTTTGTATCGCTCTGATCATTTCACCAACATGAATCCGCCTGATAAAGAGTCTCTTGAGTTATGGGTTTCGCTGACCTGGCTGGCTTGTAACACCAGCCGCATTGAATTTGGTCCGCTGGTTACACCGTTTTCTTTTCGCCATCCCGTGTTCACCGCCCGCATGGCATCTGCAGTGGATGATCTTTCCAACGGAAGATTGACGCTTGGCCTTGGTGGGGGCTGGCAGGAACGTGAACATCAGCTTTTTGGTTTTGACCTGTTGGACATAAATCCCCGTTTTGTGCGCTTTGAGGAAGGGTTGCAGATCGTGTCGAATCTTTTGAAAAACGATTCCCCCGTATCCTTTGATGGTAAATTTTTTCAGATCCGCGAAGCAACTTTGCTCCCCCGTCCGCTTCGACTTGGCGGACCCCGCATCCTGATCGGCGGCAATGGAAAAAATCGTACGCTGAAGCTTGCTGCCCATTACGCCGACGAATGGAATATCATCTTTGCAGCGCCTGAAACGGTCAAGGAACTGAACATGTTCATGGATAAGGCGTTGCAACAGGAAGGACGCGACGTCAAATCTATGCGGCGTTCGATGATGACAGGATGTGTCTTCGGTCACAACGAATCTGCGCTTAAACAAAAACTCGAGTCGCGCGGGCGTACAGTGGAGCAGTTGAATCAGCAGGGAATTGTAGCTGGATCTGGGGGTGAAGTCAGGGAGCAGTTGAAAAGACTTGAAGAAAGCGGACTTCAACGAATTATGCTGCAGTGGCTGGATTTGGATGATCTTGCTGGCTTGGAAGCGCTGGCGAAGGCTATACTGTAATCGATGTGTGAACTCAAAGGTGCGAGGTCATCTTTTCAAAATAAGTGGAAAATTCAACCTTGAACCGCTCTGATGAAAAGCGGGCGGCGTTCTCTTGTGCAGCTTTGCCATTTAATTTCATAGCCTGGAATTTGAGAACCGCTTCGATCAAACTACGGGACGATTGTTCCTGAAAAAACAGACCAGTTTCTTCATCCTTGACAATTTCGGTCGCGCCGCCTTTTCCGTATGCAATTACAGGACACCCTGCTGCTTGTGCTTCAGCCATGGCAATTCCAAAATCCTCTACTGCCATGAAGACAAATGCTTTGGCGCGGTTTAGTAAATCTGTTACCGCTTCGTCCGATTGATGACCTAGCAGCCTGACGTTGCTCTTTGCCAGTTTTTGCAGATGCGGCATCTCGGGTCCATCACCTACAATGACGAGCGGGAGTTTTAATTCATTGAACGCGCGGACAATTTCAGATGTCATTTTATAGGGCACGAGTCTGGAAACGTGGATGTAGAAATTGTCCCGCTCTTTTGTCGGCGAAAATCGTCCTACCTCTACAGGCGGATAAATGACCTGCGAGTTGCGACCCCAGGCCTGTTGTATCTTCTGCGCTGTCCATTTCGAGATGGCGAGCAGGAAATCTGCCCGGGCAGCTGATTCTCTGTCCCAACGGCGCAGCAGGTTCAGGGTCAGGCGTGCGGCGGAGTCGAGAATCGGCTTATCCAAATGATGCAGGTGCAGATAGTCGTTTTGTAAATGCCAGGCATACCGCATTGGCGTGCAGACATAAGAAATGTGGATTTGATTTTTATGAGTTTTGACGCCATGTGCCACCGCGTGTGAAATAGACAACACCACATCGTACCCGTGGATATCCGTGCGCTCGATGGCAATTGGCATGATCGGAAGCAACCCGCGATAAAGATGTTCGACGCGTGGAATATTTTGCAGGAAAGAGGTTTTGACGTTGTGTCCTTCCAGGGGCGTGCCGATCAGGTTTTTCTTGTTGTAAATTAACGCATGTAATTGCGCATGCGGATACATGCCCAGGATTTCTGCAAGCAGTCTCTCTGACCCGCCGTAAATATTTAACCATTCGTGAACAATCCCCAATTTCATGCAAGACTCTCAAGGATTGTTTGTGTTCTACGTGCAGACTCGTCCCATGAAAACCTGGAGGCGTGCGCCAAGCTTTTTTCAATTAATACATTTGTGCATGATTTATCTTCGGTAACCTTTTGTATTGTGCTTGCCAGTTCGTTTGGGTAGTACGGATTGAAAAATAAAACTGTGCCATCGAATATTTCCCGAAACACCGAAATATCCGCTGCGATTACGGGAGCTCCGCAAGCCATGGCTTCGAGTATCGTGAGACCGAAACCTTCATAAACGGATGGATTAATAACTGACGTTGCTCCCGAATATAGAGCGGGAAGGTCTTCATCAGGCACGTATGTTTGGTTGAGTAGAACTTCATGATGTGTTTGATTGGCGAAGACATTTCCTTCGGCCCCTGCAATAAATAAAGAGTGTGATCTTGTCCCTAAAAGTTTCCATGCTTGAGCCAAGCCCGCCAGGTTTTTCCTGGGCTCCTTGGTGCCAACAAAAAGAAAATAAGGTTTTTTTATCCCGTATTTTTCCTTTACTCTTTCAATCGATTTTTGTGGTTGTGGCTCGAACGGTTTTCCAACTCCATTGTGGATAACATGGATTTTCTCCTCAGGGATTTCCAAATGAAACTTCAAACGCTCTCGCGAAAAATTGGAGACAGTGAAAATTGCCTTTGCTCGTTTTGCAAGTACTTTCCACGAAAGGCGAGTCCATAAAGCAAAGGTGGGATCGAACCATTCAGGATGATCAAACACACTGGCGTCGTGAATGGTGATGATTTGATTTTGTACCGTCCACGGACCTGTATTTGCGGGAGACCACAGAAGGTCTCTGGTGCGTATTCTGGCAGGTAGAAACAGTTGCTCCCAAAGGTGCCCTGTAACACGTCCCAGTGAGTAACTTGGGGTGATGAAATAATTGGGCATTGTCAGCCGTTTGGAGATTTCATGTGCGTATCTGTCCACGCCTGTGATGCGGCGTTGTTGAAATCGCCCGTTGATGGCAATGTGTGAAGACATTCAGAGATTATAATAAGAAACAGGATTATTCCGGTCTGATTAAATGCAATCTTCCTCCCAACAACGCTTGTCGCAATATTTTTTGTTTGCTGCGTACTTTGCCTTCGCTTTGACGATTTTCCTGTTTCCGTTTCGATGGAGAATCGTGATATGGGAAAGACCATTTTTTCCTATTTACTCTGATTACACAAATTTCCTTCTCTTTGCCAGTGATGTAACCTTCGTTTACACGCTTGTTTTTTGGGCATGTTCTTTGCTGTTATTCCCGCGCAAGTTAAAACTTGGCTCGATTTTTATGTTTGCCAGCCTCGTCGGTTTAACATTTGCTGCATGGGTTTCGGTGCTTGGCAGCGTTGATCGAATCCTTTCTTTTTACCAATCTGTGCGTTTTATTCTGTTGTTTTTGTTTTACCTTTTTATCGTCAATGAAATTAGACCCATTGACTGGGTCATCGTGCCCGTCGGTGCGCAAATTCTTTTTCAATCGGTCATTGTTGTCTTGCAGGTTGTTTTCCAGCGCTCGTTGGATTTGCAGGTTTTGGGTGAATTATCGCTTGCCCCGCACAACATAGGTGTCAGTGTTGTTGTTGCTGATGGAATTCGCTTCTTGCGCGGCTACGGCTTGAGCGATCACCCGAATATTCTCGGCGGCTGTATCGCCTTCGGGCTTGCCCTTTTGCTGGCGGTTATTCTTTACGGGAATATGCGCACAAGAATTGTTTCCTCCATCGTGTTTTTGCCGTGTTTCCTTGCCTTGGTAATGACATTCTCTCGTTCAGCGTGGTTGAGCTTTTTTGTGGCTGGCTGCTTCCTGGTCGCGTGCGAAGCGTTTGCCCGTAAATGGGACTCTGTCAAATATGCGATTCTGATTGGAATATTAAGTGTGCTTGTCGCCGCGCCGTTCATCAAAAAGAATATTTCCTTTTTTCAAATCCGCTTGAATTCTGGGAATGTGGCGCAAGATGATCAGATGCAGGAGCGTGTGTTTTTATTGGACGCCGGTAACACGGTATTTGTTGAGCATTCTACATTTGGCATTGGGCTTGGGGCCGCGCCGCTGGCAATGAAACTGCGCTTTGAAAATTTTCCGCTCGATTTCCAGCCTCCACATTACGCCATTTTGGTTGCCGCCATGGAGACAGGTGTTTTGGGCGGAATTTTTTATTTACTGCTTCTTGCCATTCCCTTTATTTCATTTATTGTAAATTGGAAATCATTTTCGCAAACGCCTGTGTTGATGGGTGTGTTTGTTTTATTGCTTGCGATCACAGTAGTTGGATTTTTTGATTACTATACTTGGTCGTATTCATACGGGCGTGCATGGCATTGGCTGGGCTGGGGATTGTATTCCGCTGCGTGGGAAAAGGCGATGTGAATGAATGTCATTCAGATTACTCTTGCGCCCGTGTTGATTGCCTATTCGCTTGCCATGCTGGTTTTGCTGGTTTATATTGCCAATATGACATATCTTGCGTTGACGGGTTTTAGGGAACGGAAAAAATTATCAAGCTCTGCTCGACCTGTTTTGAAAGAGTTACCGCGTGTTACTGTACAGTTGCCGATTTACAACGAGTGGTATGTGGCGGAGCGGCTAATCGAAGCCTCTGCCGCATTGGATTATCCGCACGAGCTGCTTGAAATTCAAGTCTTGGACGATTCAATTGACGACACAGTCTCGTTGATTGCAGAAAAAGTGAAGCAGGTGCGGAGTAAGGGTATCGACGTGGTTCATATCCACCGCGAGGACCGCGAAGGTTTTAAGGCTGGCGCCCTTGCTAATGGGCTTGAAAAATCAAATGGAGAGTATCTTGCCATTTTCGATGCGGATTTTCTTCCCAAGCCTGATTTCCTCAAAAAGATGCTGCCGCACTTTGATGATGAAAAAGTCGCTTTTGTTCAAGCGCGCTGGGGACATTTGAATCGAAATTACTCCTTGTTAACTTTACTTCAGGCGTTTTCTCTTGATGCACATTTCGCAATTGACCAACTTGCGCGTGCCAACACGGACTATATTTTTAATTTCAATGGTACGGCAGGCATCTGGCGCAAATCTGCTATTGTGGATGCCGGCGGCTGGAAGGCTGATACCCTCACAGAGGATATGGACTTGTCGTATCGCGTGTTTTTGCGCGGCTGGTCTGCGCGGTATGCGGGCGAAGTGGAAGTGCCAGCCGAGCTGCCCGTCAGTTTTACGGCGTATCGCCGCCAACAATATCGCTGGGCGCGCGGCAGTTTGGAATGTGCCGTTCGTTATATCCCTGTCATCTGGAATTCAAATTTTTCGTTCGCTCGGAAGTTTCAAGCAACCCTTCATCTCACTGGCTATGCTTTGCATTTGTTGACTTTTGTTTTAATGCTTCTTTACCCCTTCCTGCTTTTGTTTGCAACAAAATATCCATCTCTGCTCGTCCCTGCTGGTATCGGTTTGTTTATGACCTTTCTTGTTTTTGCCCCGGCTGCATACTTTGCTGTTGCGCAGCAACTCCTTCGCAGGCACTGGTTATCCTCCCTGCCGTTGATATTTATGATGTCCATTTTTTCATCGGGTTTGATTCTTAATACTATGCGTGCCGCGCTGCAGATTGTGCAAAAACGTGTTGTTCCTTTTGAACGAACCCCGAAGTATGCAATTACCCATCGTACCCAACTGTGGCATGATAACCGTTATCAGGTTAAGATTGACGCGCTGATTTTTTACGAAATGATGCTTGCCTTATTCAACCTATGGACAGCATGGTTTGCCTGGAATACAAGCCATTATTTGATTATGATATTTGCGTTTTTCTTCGCTGCGGGATTGTTGTTCGCGTCTGGTTTTACTCTCTTGCAGGCGCTTGCTGCCCGCTTCATTCCTGCTTCAAAGCCTGATTCTGATTAAAGGATATTTCCTTGTCTTTGACTTTGGATGTTGAACCTGCCGCCCTAAGAACGTTCCGAATTAAAAACGCCATTCTTGAAACGCTTGCGTATTCGGATGTTTTTGATTACCCATTGACGCTTGACGAGTTGCATCGTTTTCTTACCACCTCTGCAACACAGATTGAAATTCAGGAGCAGGTTGCTGACATGAAAAGTGTTTCTGCTCTGGAAGGCTATTATTTCCTTGCGGGCCGCAGTGAGATTGTGCTCATCCGTCAACAGCGTGAAAGAGATTCGCACAAGGCCTATCGCCGCGCCCTGTTCTATGGTCGTATCCTGGGCGGCTTACCCTTTATCCGGATGGTTGCGTTGACAGGTTCTCTCGCCATGCTCAACCTCACCACAAACAGGGACATGGATTACATGCTGGTTGCCAAACCTGGACGTGTATGGACAGCGCGTGCCTTTGCTTTGCTGCTCGCCAGAATTGCTCATTTAATTGGCGATGTTATTTGCCCGAATGTCATTGTCTCTGGAAACGCATTGGAGTGGAGCGCGAAAAATTTATACACTGCTCATGAGTTCGCACAAATGATTTCAGTGAGTGGGGGAGGCGCTTTTAATGCCTTGCGCGTAGTCAATTCATGGATTAAAGACTTTTTACCAAACATTGACACAGATCCATCACCTCTGGATTCGCGCAGTTCGCTGCATCGAAGATTTCAATTCATACTTGAATGTCCTCTTGATGGCAAATTCGGAGATGTGTTAGAAGCATGGGAAATGAATCGCAAGATAGCGCGCTTCAAAAAACAAGCGAACTATGGTGCGGAAACAAATTTCTCGGCAGATGTTTGTCAGGGTAATTTTAATCATCACAGCCTTTGGACCTTGAAAGCTTACACTGAGAGGCTTGAGAGTTTGGAGGCATAAAATGACTCAGATACTTTTTGGTCAATCCTATTATCTGCGCTTCGACCCTAAATTATGGAATGCAATGATGCCCTATCCACCTCTTGGGACGTTGTATGCTGCGAGCTACATCCGCGAAAAGGGATATGATGTTGCCGTCTTCGATGCCATGCTCGCAGACTCGGAAGAGGAGTGGAAGAGTTCCCTTAATACGTACAAACCGCAGTACGCTGTCATTTTTGAAGATAACTTCAACTATCTTTCCAAGATGTGCCTGTTGCGGATGCGCGAAGCAGCCTTCACGATGATCGAGATGGCGAAGTCTTGCGGATGCACTGTCATATTGTGCGGGGCAGATGCTACCGACCATTACGCCGAATATATCGAGCAGGGCGCAGACTATGTTCTACTTGGTGAAGGCGAGGAAACGCTTGCAGAATTACTGGATCAATTATCCGCGGGGAAAGAGGCGGGAGATATCATTGGCCTGGCTTCGCGTTACACGCTTCAACCATCCCGTCGTCCTGATATCAAAAACCTTGATGCGCTTCCTTTCCCTGCGTGGGATTTGATCGATATCTCAAAATATAAAAAGATTTGGATGGAGCATCACGGATATTATTCGATGAACATGGTCACCACTCGCGGATGTCCGTATCACTGCAATTGGTGTGCCAAGCCGATCTGGGGACAGCGCTATAACTCACGCTCGCCTGAAAATGTGGCGGCGGAAGTGAAATGGTTGAAAGAAAACTTTGCTCCCGATCATATTTGGTTTGCTGATGATATTTTTGGTTTAAAGCCGAATTGGGTGGAGAGGTTTGCGGAGTTGCTGCGTGAAAGTGATTCTGTAATCCCGTTTAAATGTTTGAAGCGTGCTGATTTGGTGACAGAACAAACTGCACAAGCTCTTGCGAAAGCAGGCTGCAAGACCGTTTGGATTGGCGCGGAATCTGGTTCGCAGAAAATTTTGGATGCAATGGAAAAGGGTGACATGGTGGACGATATTTATCGCGCCGCGAAGTTGTTGCATAAAAATGGAATCGAGGTTAGTTTTTTCTTGCAGTTCGGTTACCCGGGCGAGACGTGGGAAGATGTGCAGAAGACCTTGAAAATGGTGCGGGAGTGTGCGCCTGATGATATCGGTGTGTCAGTTTCGTATCCGCTGCCTGGGACGAAATTTTATGAGCGCGTGAAGATGGAGTTGGGAGAAAAACAAAACTGGGTTGATTCGGATGATCTTGCCATGCTGTATCGCGGACCGTTCCCGCAGGAGTTTTATCGTATTTTGCATGGACGAGTTCATCACGAGTTTCGTCTGCTTCGTGCGTGGCGCAAAAATGATTTGCGCGGAATTGTTCGCACGCCGTATTTTTTATTCGGCATGGCGCGTGATGAAATGCGCCTGCGTTCATTCCTTCGATAGTCAGTTTTGGAGTACGTCAGTCATTTAATCATTCCTATGCCTCTCCTCGAAAATGTTGGCTGGACGGTCGCCTCTCGTGTCGGTACACAGGGTGTGGCGGTCTTGTCAAATATTTTGCTGGCGCGTTATCTTGGAAGTGACGGGTTTGGTGAATATGCGTTTATTTCATCAGTCTTGTTAATTGGAAATGCGTTTAGTACCTTCGGCATGGATATGATCCTGATTCGTAGTTTCGCATCCGAGGAAAATTCATTTAATTTGGCGGATGGACTTCTGCTTCAACTTCTGCTTTCCATGCTTTATATTGCCGGCGTTTTTTTGACAGGCTTATTTACCCCTGTTGCGCCATCCTTGAAAATTTATATTTTTGCCCTGCTGCCTCTGGCTTTCTTTACCATTTTTAATATCGAATTGCGCGCTCGCCAGAAGATGAAAACCTTTTCTCTCCTGCAATTTGTGTCATCTCTCATGCAATTGCTGGCTGTTCTCATTCTTTGGCTTCTTCGTGCGGATATAAATAGCTTTACCGTTTTTATGTTGATTGCTTACATTGCAAGCGCATTATATGCTTTTATATTTTGCCCATCACCTATCACGCAATGGCGGTTCTCCCTTTTGAAATCTTTCTCTCTGTTAAAAGTCAGCGCTCGCATGGCAGTGATTGGGACATTGCGCCTTGTGTATGAAAAGATTGCCGTTGCTATCATGCCAGCTTTGGCGGGACTTTCCATGACGGGTATTTTCTCCGTCTCTTCCCGTCTTACAGATGCGGGCAAGCTCGGACATCTCTCCGCTTTTACGGCGATCTATCCCGAGATGGCGCGGGACCCTGGTTTCAGCAGACAAATGAAGGGACTTCGTTTAATGCTTGGCGCGGCTTTTTTGATTTCAGTCTTTATTTTCACATTTGCCGAAAAGATTATCTACTTTCTGTTTGGCGCTGAATTCATGTCATCTGTTCTGCCGTTACAGATTATGATCTGGGTTATTGTCCCGTACGTATTGGTTACCTACACTTCGCTGGGGTTGGTTGCGCTCGGTAATGAAAAGTCCGTCTTGTCCTGTCTGCTCACGGCGCTCATTATTTTGCTGACCTCGCTCGCCGCCTTCACACCTGTATTTGGTTTGAGCGGTGCGGCGGCTGCGATTTTGCTGGCTGAAATTATTCATGCTGCATTGTTGTTGTATCAATGGAGAGTGCATGTCGTTTCCAAACTTCCCTGACAAAAAACAAAGCGAACCCATTATGAGGCCTGAAGATACGATTGAAATGCGCCGCACGTTTGGGCGATTCCCCGCAGTTGATCCGCCCAAAGGATTGGTCTTATGTTTGAAAAATGACCTTCCCTATCAATTACGCTGGAAAACCCCCGTTCAAAAAGTGGGGCGGGTGATGGGCGACTTGTTCCTCGTCAAACGCACGCGCGGACGCGTTGGCGTGCTTTCCAATTTTGGAATTGGCGCGCCTGTGGTTGTCTCGCTTGCTGAAGAGATGGTCGCGTGGGGTGTGGAAAAGTTTATTATTCTTTCCTGGGGCGGTGCATTGCAAAAAGAGTTGCACGCCGGTGATATTGTCCTCAATGACCGCGCTATCCGCGATGAAGGTGTCTCGCATCATTATCTTCCCGCTGAAAAATATATTTCTTCGGATTCTTCCTTGAAACAAAAAATAGAAAGCCGTTTAAACTCGCAAAATATTAAATTCGCATCTGGCGCAACATGGACTACTGACGCACCCTACCGCGAAACAAAGGATGAGATTCTGCAATATCAGTCTGAAGGCGTGCAGACGGTTGAGATGGAAATTGCAGGTTTGTTTGCTCTTGCTCGATTCCGCGCCGTGAAAGCCGCATCCATTGTGATCGTGGCAGACCGCCTTGCAAATCTCAAGTGGGAGTCCCCTGCGGATATGAAGGAAATCAATCGAGCTTTTGAGGTCGCCTACAATGCCGCCATTGACGCGCTCAACGAGGACGCATGAACTTTATTTGTCCGCGCTGCCGTGGGGATTTGCAAAAAAAATCTGAGCTTGAATTATTTTGTGCGCGAGATGATCTTTCATTTAAACAGGAAAACGAGATTTGGAGATTCCTCCTGCCCGAACGCGAATCCTATTATTCCCGCTTCGTTTCGGACTACGAAGCTGTCCGCCGTTTCGAAGGGCGTTTCTCTCCCGACTCATCCTACTACCGTGCCCTGCCATTCAAAGATACAAGCGGAAAATTCTCCGCGGACTGGAAGATCCGTGCCGCGAGTTTTCGGGCTTTGCAGAAAATACTCACAGCGGAGCGGACTGTTTTGGATCTTGGAGCAGGCAACGGCTGGTTGTCGAACCGTTTGTCGTTGAGCGGATACAACGTCTGTGCGGTCGATCTGCTCCTCAACACTGAAGATGGACTTGGCGCATGGACTCACTATCAAAGCCAGTTTGCGAAAATTCAATCTGAATTTTCACGCTTGCCGTTTTCAGACGCTTTTGCTTCGACTGTAGTATTCAATGCTTCTTTTCATTATTCAGAAAATTATGAGGAAACATTGGCAGAATCCCTGCGTGTGCTTTCGCCAAATGGAAAAATCATCATCATGGATTCGCCTGTGTATCACGGCGCTGAATCGGGCGAGCAAATGGTCGCGGAACGGAAGGCTGCCTTTCTCTCGAATTACGGTTTTTCCTCTGACTCGCTCCAAAGCAAAAATTATCTGACCTACCAGCGAGTGAAAGAGTTGGGGGAGACGTTTCGCCTGGCTTGGAGGCATATTCGCCCGTTTTATGGAGTTCGCTGGGCTGTTCGTCCCTTGTGGGCACATCTGTGCGGCAGGCGGGAGCCCGCTGAATTTGGTTTATGGATTGGGGTGCGTTCCTGAAACCAATTCTATAATTTTCCGTATATTCAAAGGGACTTTGAATT
This sequence comes from Anaerolineales bacterium, assembly GCA_014860805.1. Lineage (GTDB taxonomy): Bacteria > Chloroflexota > Anaerolineae > Anaerolineales > Villigracilaceae > Villigracilis. The sequence goes on along the minus strand of JACZJB010000236.1, from coordinate 25,469 downwards.
TTCCCTGAAAAGTTATACACTAGTACTGAAATCACAACATAGGAGAATGAATTATGAACAAACAAGGTCGTTCCCAACTTGCCCTCGGGGTCATCCTCATCTTGCTGGGGGCGTGGTTCCTTTTGGATAGAACCGTTCCAGCGTTCCACACTTTCTTTGAAAAATATTCAGAATGGCCCATGAATATGCTTTTAATCGGCGCTGGGATTTTCATCGTCGGTCTTGTGCTGGGTTCGCCTGGTCTCTCCGTCCCGGCCGCTATCGTAGCTGGTTTGGGCGGCATTTTCTACTATCAGGAGACTACAGGCAATTACGACTCGTGGTCGTACATGTGGGCACTCATCCCTGGCTTTGTCGGCGTGGGAACTGTTCTTCAAGGCTTGCTGGGTGAGAATACGGCTCAAAACCTCAAGCGCGGTCTCAATATGATGGTGATTAGTGCCGTGTTGTTCCTCGTCTTTTCTTCATTCCTTGGCGGCTGGGAATTGCTTGGGAATTTTGGTCCTGCCATCCTTCTCATTTTGCTTGGGCTTTGGGTGCTTGGCAGCGGACTATATCGTTCGTTCCGCAACAAAGGAGAATAATATGCGCCGCAATCAATTAATGTGGGGAGTGGTTCTGCTTCTCCTCGGTGTTTTGATGCTTGCCAACTCCATGGGCGTTCGTTTGCCCAATGGTAAATCCTTCATGGAACTGTTCTGGCCCGTTCTCTTGATTCTTTTAGGCGGATGGGTTTTGTTCGGTATATTCTTTCGTGGGTCCGCTGAAACTGAAAATGTATCAATTGACTTGCAGGGTGCTCGCGAAGCCAGCTTGAGATTGAATCATGGCGCTGGCGAATTTCGAGTTCACAGCGGCGCGGGTATGAATGAAATGGTACGCGCCATCATTACGGGTGGGGTGGAGCAAAAAGTCAATCGAAACGGTGACAGGCTCGAGGTTAAGATGCGACCCGCTCATGACTTTATGAGCATCCCGTTCATTGGGCCGTCCAATCAACTGGATTGGGATGTCGCTGTAAATGCAGATATTCCCACTGCGCTAAAATTGAATCTTGGCGCCAACAAATCCGTGATTGACCTGCGCGATTTGAATATCACGGATTTGAAACTGGAAACAGGAGCCAGCGAAACCCAATTGACCCTACCTTCAAAAGGCCGCTTCCTTGCAGACCTTGATCTTGGTGCAGCGTCACTGACCATTACCATCCCTGACGGACTCTCCGCTCGAATTAAAGCCTCGCTTGGCGCGGCGGATCTGAAAGTGGATGAGTCGCGCTTCCCGCGCAGTGGCGGATATTATAAATCGCCTGATTACGAGACTGCGGCAAATACCGCCGATATCACCATTGATGCAGGTGCTGCATCGATAAAGATCAAGTAGGAGAGGTGTTGAGATGAAACGCATTGATCTGAGGATCATATTTGGAATTATGCTCATGTTAGGCGGCGCTCTTGCGTTGATGGAGACAATGGGCTACCTGAAGAATGCTTCTGACATCTTTTGGGGAGGTGTGTTTATTGCTGCCGGGCTGGTTTTTCTCTCATTGCTTTTTGGCGGACATTGGTGGAGCGCATTCCCTGGTTTTACCCTCCTCGCCCTTGGCGCATTGATCATCCTCCCAGACTCGCTTGAAGATTTTGGCGGCGCAATTTTCCTTGGCGGTATTGCGCTTGGTTTTTGGTATGTTTATTTTACTGGTCGCACTGAAAGATGGTGGGCCCTTATTCCTGCCGGGGTAATGACTGCGCTTGCGCTTGTGGTTATCGTCTCCGAAAGATTTGAGGAATACTCAGGGGCGGTCTTCCTCGGTGGTATTGGGCTGGCGTTTTTTGCCGTGTATTTCACTAGCATGGCTGAACGCTGGTGGGCGTTGATCCCTGCGGGAGTTCTGTCCACTCTGGCTGGTGTCACGATTGCGGCAGAAAAATTTGGTGAATTCCAGACCGCAGGTTTCTTCTTCTTTGGTCTCGCCCTGACTTTCCTGCTTGTTGCATTACTGGCAAGGATGAGTTGGGCATATTGGCCTGCCCTGATACTAGGGATTATGGGATTTCTAGGCATTGCCTCGTTGTTGGATTTTGCAAATTATGTCTGGGCTGTCGCGCTGATCGCTGGCGGTGGATTTATATTATTCCGATACTTTACGAATAAGTAAAATAGCAACTTCCTATAAAAAGATATCCCCGCTGTTTAGCGGGGATATCTTTTTATACCTGCCCTCAGGTATTTTCTATTTAGCTTCCACCACATTTACGCTTGGAAAGAATTGGTGGACAGTTCCAGCCACCCAGCCATGCAAGGTGGCTGGTAAAAGCGGGCAATTCAGGCAAGCTCCCCCAAGTTTTACTTCGAGGGTGTTGTCGTGGAATGAAACAAAATCCACGGTGCCGCCATGATATTGTTCAATATATGCATTCAACTTTTCAACAAGATGGCGCAATTGTATTTCCTGACTGGCGATCTCTGACATTGTCATTATTTCTCTCCTTTCCATTCATTACGGTTCGAATTCAAAAGAGATTGAATTTGTGCATGGGCATTTTCCCATCTCGGCGAGACGATACGCGCAAGGCGGTCAATGATAGTCGTCCCTATTTCTGGATGTTCTCTGACCAAAGCCCAAAGATGAGCTCCCTCGATTCGTATGGCTGTAACCTCTGTTTCGCTGACAATGCTGGAAGTGTATTTGGGAGTTCCGATGACTGCAGACCAGCCGAAAACTTCGCCGTCGTGCAGACGGGTCAGTGTAAGCGGAGGTCCGTCGTAGGGTTTATAGCGTATGGCAATTTCTCCGCTTATAAGCAAGTATAAATACTTGGCTGGGTCTCCTTGTTCGAAAATAACCGTCCCTGCTGGACAGAAGAAATCCTCGAAGAGATTTTTCAAGATGGATATTTGAAACGTATCAAAACCTTGAAACAGCGGGATGTAAGGAAGTGAGTCCAACATTTGATTGCATGTTAATCAACGTCTGGACAAGTTGCCAGTATCATATATCCTAATGTGAATGACATTTGTCCTTTAATTGTCAGTAAAAATTTTGGCTCGGTTATACTTTGTGAAATAAGTAATATTTTATACTCACAATTTGTCTTTGTAATAAATAGCACAAGTTGCCTTCTTCTTGGATATATGCAAAAATAATAATGACCACTATCCCATCTTCCCGTACTCGCATCCTTGCCCTGCTGATGATCGGCTTGGGGCTTCTGGCTACCGGTGTCATGTCTGTCATGCTTTTGGATCAAAAAGCCGCTTCAGCCCAGGACTTTTCGACTGTCCCGGCTAAAGTAAACTTTCCCGCCCCTGAATTAACTCTCCAGAGTCTTTCTGGAGAGCCTGTATCTCTTGAGGATTATCGGGGCAAGGTTATCCTTGTCAATCTTTGGGCTACCTGGTGCCCACCATGCAGAGAGGAAATGCCGACTTTGCAGACATTCTATGAAAAATATAAACAGGATGGTTTTGTGTTGGTTGCCATCGATCAGGAAGAACCGCGCGATATTGTAGCTCCTTTTGTAAATGAATTCGGATTAACCTTCCCTGTTTGGCTGGACGAAAATTATGATGCCCAGCGAAAATTCAACACTATGAATTTACCAAGCTCATATGTGATCGACCGTGATGGTATTGTGCGCCTAATGTGGATAGGTGGAATCTCAAAAAGAAACCTTGAAAAATTTGTGCCAGACATAATTTTGGAGTAAAAATGGAAGTCACGATGAATTGGATGGAAAAATATCTTTTAAAGAGATGGACGAATCTGGCATTGTTCAAAAAAGACTGGCGCTAGCCAGTCTTTTTGTTTTAGGGATAACTCCCGCTGATGGAAGTGAACACATCGCCGCAATCACAGGCGATGACTATGGAACTGCCCTTTGTCAGGGTTCCCAGGTATTCACGGCTGCCGTTGTGTGTAGTCCAACCATTCATGGTAAATGGTACTGCGCTATCAGCCAGTATCCATTCCCCGTTGTATTTCCTTGCAATGTGAACGTGCGTCCCTGTGGCGTGGCCGCCCGCGCAGGACGGATATCCAATTTTGTCGCCTGCTTTTAATTCAGTGCCGAGAGTGGTGCGTTGTTCAGTTGCAAGATGCAAATAAAAGATGACCCATCCCGTTCGCTCATTGCCGTCTTTATCGAGATCTAAAGCAACACCATCGATGCTGGAACGCACGACCAATCCATCTGCCATGGCGGTCACATAGTTTTCCGGCTTCACGCTTACACAACCGGATTTCTCACTGGGTGGGGCGAAGTCTATGGCTGCCAGAGGTTCTCCTGTGCCCCAGCCCGTGTGCGGACCGCCTGTATAAGACCAGGTTTGATCGTATTGAAATGGGAGCATAAAGTCTGGCTGTTGTAAGCTGCCAGGGATATGGATAAATGGATCGTCCCAGGGATTGTCAAATAAATTTGAATAGGTCTGGAACAGGCCTTCGGGTCCGGTTGCGAGCGCATATTCACTCCCGCTGTATATATTTGCGTAGTAAAACTGCATCGCAACTGATGCGGCATTTTGCCATGGATCAGGCCTGATGAGAATATCATCAACATCTTCAAACTCTAGAAGCTTCCCGCTTCTCCAGCCATAATACCCATTGTTGAGAATGTTTGCAGCAAGTACAAGTTGAAGATAAGGTGTTCCCCAGAATCTTCGTGAAAGCCCAAGTATTTGCCCGGTTTCTGTGAAATCTGGTTGAGTCAATGCCCCGGTTTGATATTCGAGGATTGCCAGGAGCAGACGCGGGTTGATACTATAGTTGATGGCAATATAGTCTACCATTTCTGCGCCTGACCGCCATTTGCCACCGACATATGCGCGATATTTTTTTAACCAACCAGGTTGTGATTCAACAAATGCAGCGGTATTAAATCCGGTACCTGTCGGCCCGTAAATAAATGCATGGTCGGGGATAATTTGAAACGGGTTTGCCCAGAGTGCGAGATAGTAGATTGGGATTTTCATGGGCATGCCGGGCGGCATGGTAGTGGCGTCCCGTGGAATCTGTGGGTTGGCGAGCAGAATTTCATTCACAGTTGTATTGAAGCGCAAGGCCAGGGATGGGAGAGAGTCACCGGTTTGGGCGGTGTAATCAACCAGCTCGCCCGGCGCGTACGCCTTTCGAGTTGGAAGCGGCGTTGGGCTTGGCCCCAAACTCAGTTCATCGTTCAAAGAATCCATTTCCGGCGTTGCGCTGCTACCTTGGCTGGGGTTGGTTGTATTGCAAGAGGTGATTAGGAACAATACGCTTGTTAGAACAGCAATGATTTTTCGAAAATAAATACTTTTTTTATTCATTCTTTTCGCGTATGATGCTGGACCAGCTTTGTCCAAGCAGATCCGCGATGACTTCCTCGTCACCGCGGACAAGTTTTCCTTTGTACGGTGCATCTCCAGCCACGACGCGCCAGCCATCCATGACGAATGGAATGGGGCCATCAGCAGTGACCCATTCGCCATTGTATTTTCTTGCAAAGTGCAAGTGAGTTCCTGTTGAGACTCCACCTTCACAGGAGGCATGGCCGATGCGGTTGTTCAACTCAAGCCAGGTACCGGCAGCGACGCGGTCTTTATTGGCAATGTGCATGTATAGAAGATTCCAGCCGGTTTGCTCGTAGCCATCGCCGTCAAGATCTACCATGACTGCGCCGTTTTCAGAGCGTACGACAAGGCCAGGAGCAGCCGCAACCACCCATGTATCCGTTGCGCCGCATCCCCCGCTTTTGGTGGGGGGCGCAAAATCTATAGCTGAAAACACGCTGTGAGATTGTCCATAAATAGCGGGGTTTATTTGTCCCCAGCCATTGTGCGGACCGCCGGTGAGATTCCACTGGACGTTAGGCTCAAATGGCAAAGTAAGGGGCGGTTGAGTGAGCGCCGGGGGAAATAATGGGTTGACTTCATCTGCGAGCGCCCAGGGATCTCCGAACATTTTTGAATACATGGCTGGAAACCCAGAGTTAGGGTCGATGATCTGTGCCCATTTTGACTGGTTGTAAAGACGAGAGAAAAGGTACTGGATCGCCACCGTGCCTGCATTTAGGCGGGGGTCAATTCGTAGTGACGTTCCATCGGGGAAATCGAGATGGGTGATGGTTCCGGCGCGCCAGCCATAGTAAGCAATGGACATGTTGTTGATCGCCCAAACCATTTGTACTGACATGCCTTTATAGTGATAATCATTAAAGCCCATTGGAAAGTCAGTATGGAGCAGGTCAATGGGCTGGCTGCTTACCCAGCGGCTTTCATATTCCAACAGACCAAGGATCATCCGCGGGTTGATGGAATTCTCGTATGCCAGACGTTCCACGGCGTCATAGCCTTCGATCCAGCCGGTGGAGCCAAGATAGTCTCTGAAACTTGCCAGATAGCCCCCCTCTTTCTTCACAAAGGCTTCCACGTCAAAATCCGCGGCTGTAACGGAGAATACGATCTCTGCGTCTGGCATGATCTGGATGTTTGGCGTGGTTGGCTCGTAAATTTTGTTCGGAATAACAAGCAGTGTACCGGGGTCGATCAGTGTTGTTTTGGTGAGGTCGGCATCCGAGACGATTTCAGATTCCTCCACTCCAAAGCGGCTTGCGATGGCGGAAAGCATATCGCCGCTTTGTGCGTAATATAGAAATGGCGCGGCGTCTGTGGATGGCGTATAGGTTGGAGCAATGATGGGGGCAGCGCCGTCCGGTGTTGGTGTGTTGGAGATGCTTGCATCGACTGCCGCAGGGGGTGTTGAGGTGTGGAAAATGATCGGGTCATCCTGAACAGCAAACGGGTCGATCAGAGGCGATGCTTGGGCGGGTGTGTTCGGTGTGGGTGTTTGCACAACTCCCCAAATCGAGGGAGATGTTCCGCAGGCGGATATTGTCAGTGCTATGATGGCGAAAAGTAGAAGGATGCGATGCATGATTGAATGAATTATATCCGCTTAGATTAAGGGTGCATGAATTATTGTGAGATCAAGTTGAGACCATTTGCGCTGTCCCAGGCTTCGATGGTTTGTGAGCCGCGGGAGAGGAATCCGTTGTATTCTGCTCCATCTCCGCTTGACACCCATCCGTTCAAGTTGAAGGGAATGGGTCCGTCTGCCGCAATCCATTCGCCGTTGAATTTGCGTGCGACGTGAACATGGGTTGCATTTGAAACGCCGCCTTCGCAGGAGGGATGCCCGACTTGTTCGCCTGTAAAGAGGTATTCTCCTGGGGTAACGCGCTCTTCGGCTGCAACATGCATATAGAGAATTACCCAGCCGGTTTGTTCGTAGCCGTCATTGTCGAGGTCTTGTATCACGGCTCCATTGGAGGCGCGTGTGATCAAACCGTCTGCCATGGCGGTGATCCATGAGGAGCTTGTATAGCAGCTGCCGTTGTCGCCGGGCGGTGCGAAATCAAGCGCTGCCCATGCAGAACCTGAATCCCATCCGCCATGCGGACCGCCAGTAAAGTACCAGGTTTCGTATGGGCTGAATGGAAGACTCATGGCAGGCTGCGAAAGCCCTGCGGGTATGAGCGGCTCTACAGCGTACCTGAATGGATTTCCAAAGAAGACAAAATATGTCACGATCACGCCGGTTTCATTGACATCCTTATCCCATGTGGCGCGGTCGTCAAATTTTGAAAAGAAATATTGCACGGCAGCAGTGCCTGCGTTGATGGTGGGGTCAATAGGGATGACCGTGCCATCATTCAATATCCATGTAGAGAGTGCGTTTATCTTCCAAAGATAATAACCGCGATTTAAAGTATCTGCCGTCCATGCAAGCTGGCGATATAAGCCGTAGCGGTTTTCGTCCGCCAGCCCCATGGGGAAGGATGTGTTGAAAGGGGTGGGATTGGTGACCCATCCGCTTTGATATTCAAGCAGCGCCAGTAACAAACGCGGGTTGATGGAATAATTTTGAGAAATGATCTGGATGATTTCCTCGCCCGATAAGAGGACTCCGTTCACATCCTGTGTGTAGTTGGCGAGATATCCGTTCTGGCTTTGAATGAAATTTCCAACATCAAAATAAACGCTGGCTGGGCCGTATACCAGTTCTGAGTCTGGGATGATTTTGAGAGACAAGCCAATATCGCCCGGATTCGGCGCAGGGACACTTAATACCATGCCAATATCCAGTGTGTTTGGGTCAGTGATGTTGTTGGCGGTCATAAGGTCCTGTACACTTATGCCATATCTTTGGGCGATGTCTCCAAGTGTGTCTCCTGCCTGCACAACATACTCGTCCTTTTCCTGCCTCGGGGTTGGCAGAATGCGCGCCATATCCGGCGTGGGTGTGCCCATGATCTGACTGGAAACACCTGCCATTAATGGTGAGACTGGGGATATAGTCAATGGCGCGCGCGTAGGCGTTGGCTGACGCGTAGCTGTTGGGGCGAGCGGCGAACTTGTGGCTGTCAATACTGTGGGCTGCCCCGTTGCATTATTTTGAATGGGTAAAAAAGGGTCGTAGGTTGGAAAAACAACCTGTGTAGGAGCTTCAGGCGCGCAGGCCGCAAGAAAGATGGTGAATAGAACCGAAGTTATGACAAATTTGTGACAAGACATGAGTGCGATTTTACCAGTAGATAAGATTCCACAGAAACAAAAAGGGCACACGCCAAAAGAGACGGTGCCCTTTTGCTGTCATCCTTGTTTTAGGATTGAAAACCTGAGCCGAGAATATAGTTTTCCAATCCGCGGATCTCACTTTCCTTGTTTTCGATTGCCGCCAGCATGACATCGCGCATCGAGACCAGACCGATCAACTGGTCATTTTCCACAACCGGCAGGTGGCGAAAATGGTGCTGCTTCATCAATCCCATGCACTGTTCAACGGTTGTTTCATTTGTGACCGTGATCATTTTGGCAACCATCACATCCTTGATCTTGGTGTCCTTTGCACTTCGGCCTTCGATCTCGCCCTTGTAAAGATAATCGCGCTCCGTGTAAATGCCGATGATCTTGCCATTTTCGGTCACCAAAATAGCTCCAATATGAGCCTCTGCCATTACTTTGAGTGCATCCAACACGGTTTGAGATGCTTCCACAGAGAAATTTTTTGCGGTTTCTTTTGCTTCCAGAAGTTTGCGGACTGTGGTCATGAGGTCAATCTCCTTTGGGGTTATATGATTTACAAGGCGGGCATTGTTCGCATTATACCAATTCCGCATTTACTGCGGTGATTTTGTATTCGAGCATTTCCGTCCCTCACGATATTTTGACGCTTAGCCAGTTCCAGATCAATCCAACAGCCTGCGGGACGAGCCTCATGGTCTCTTCAGATAATTGCCGCGAAAAGAGGAATTGATAACCGCGCACAGAAAGCAAAACCGCTTCGGGCTTATTTTTGTAGAGTGATTCGCAAATCGAAACGAGTGACTGGGGTGTGAGGTGGTGCGTAAACGGCGAGCGTTGAAAATCGCTTTCCACATCGACAAGGCGCACCTCTTCGGGGATGTTGCCTGTGTGCGCATCCACAAAGCAGACGTGATCGTACGCAGCAATTTCCTCAGCCATTTCCGGCGTCAGCTGCAGGTAAAAAGAGAAATCGATTTGGGGGTGTTGCGGAAAATCGTCCTCGTAGGATGCGGGTGCGGACAGCCCCAACTTTTTTGTTAGCGCATGCAAAATATGCCAGGCGACGCCATCATCCTCCCGGTCTGGATTTCCATAACCAATGATAAGTAGTTTTTTCAATTTAACTAAATATTCTGGAAGGCAGACAAAACCTTCCAGTTTTACCTTTTAAGAATTAAGGATAATGTCTTATTCGCCGTAGCCAGTGCCGAGGATGTAATTTTCCAATTCGACGATCGTGCCTTTTTGCTCCTGAAGCATAGCCTCAGCCAGCCTGCGGATGGACACCATGCCGATCACACGCTCATTTTCAAGCACGGGCAGGTGCCGTACGCGATATTGCCGCATCAGCTCTGCACATTCTTGCAGGGTGGTCTCTGGCCGAATCATAACCATTTTGCTGGTCATCACATCGCGGACGGTGGTGTCTTTCGCCAGCCTGCCTTTGACCTCTCCCTGACGTGCATAATCACGTTCTGTGAAAATGCCGATGATCTTTTCGTTTTCAGTTACCATCACTGCGCCCGTGTTGGCTTCCTCCATAGTTTGCAGGGCGGTTAAAACTGTTGCATCGGCTGGGACGGTATATAGCTTTATATCGGCTTTCTCATCAACTATTTTTCGAACTGTCGTCATGTCAGACTCCTTTGATAAAATTTGAGGAACGATGAGCGACGGTATCTCTAAAGTTTTGGCTGTTTTCGTGTGATGTAAAAATATTCTAGTCTCGTTTCAGGGTTCTGACCAGTGTTCCGTCCGGGGCGACAATGTCAACGTGAATGGGCATCTGCCCAACGGCGTGAGTGGAGCAGGAAAGGCACGGGTCATACGCGCGGATAGCTGCTTCTACGCGATTCAGCATTCCTTCCTGGACGTCTGGTCCTTTTACATACGTTTTGGCGACACTGTCCACAGCGTGGGTCATAGCCCAATTGTTGTGGCCTGTGGAGACGATCAGGTTTACTTTGAGCAGCTTGCCGTTTTCATCTGCTGTGTAATCATGGATGAGCGTGCCGCGCGGAGCTTCGAGAACACCTACGCCATGCCCTGTGTAATTCTTGCGGGTGTTGAGGATGTCGGTGCTGAGAATGTCGGGGTCCTCGCATAAGATGCGCGCGCGTTCAACAGCATAGAGGGCTTCAATTAGGCGGGCGTAGTGATAGTACAAGGTGTTTTCAACGGGCTTGCCGTTATTTAGACTTTTGAAGATCTTAAGCTCGTCATTTGCCAGCGGAGTATCAATTTTTTCGGCCAGATTCAAGCGTCCGAGGGGACCGACGCGGTACACTCCATCAGGGTATCCCATCTTTTTGTAGAAGGGGAATTTCAGATAAGACCAAGGTTCGACATGTTCCTGAATGACATCCAGATAATTTGCAGCCTGGAAGCGTTCCATTTCCACGCCTTCACGGTTGATGAGGCGGATGTCACCGTCGTAAAGTTCCAGCCCGTTTTGCGGGGTGGTCAATCCAAAATAACCAGTGGGGAACACGGCAAATTTGTTGATATCTTCCATGTTCTTTTGAGCCCAATCTTTCATGATCTGAAGACCGAGTTGAAGGGTTGCGATTGCTTGATCCACACCCGTTAGCATGCCGTCGCGTTCTGTAAGGGTAAGGGCTTTGTTGACACCGCCCGGCACGGCGAAAACCGGGTGAAGTTTGCGCCCGCCGAGAGCTTTGATGATCTCCTGACCGAATTTGCGAAGCTGCACGGCTTTAACCGTCAATTCTGGATTTGCGCCGATCAGGCCGACCACACTTCGAATCTCAGGTGAGGCGTCGAAGCCAAGCAACAGGTCTGGGCCAGCAAGTTCGAAGAAATGCATTCCGTGGCTTTGGATGATCTGTCCCATGTGCATAAGTTCGCGCAGAAGATTTGCAGGGCGGGGCGGTGTTTGACCTGTGAGCGCGTCACCAGCTTTGGCGGCGGCGAGGTGATGACTGACGGGGCAGATTCCGCAAATGCGCGGAGTGATCTGCGGCATTTCAAAATAGAGGCGGCCTTCGCAGAATTTTTCAAACCCGCGAAACTCGTTGACGTGCATGTAGGCATGGTCAACGGTATTGTCTTCCTTCATGTGGATGGTAACTTTTGCGTGGCCTTCGATACGGGTAACGGGTTCAATGGTTATTTTTTGTGTGGTCATTTGTAAAATCTCCTAGTGCCAATGCAGTAGTTCATCTTTCAATTCAGGCTTTCGTCCCTGGGCCAATTCGGAAAGAACATAGAAGATGACATCTGCATCAGGCGGGCAGCCCGGGACGCTGTAATCCACAGGAACAACTTCGTGGATGGCGCGAGTCTTGGTCATGGTTGCCAGTTCGGGGTCGTTGGGAATCTGGCTGCCGGGTTCGTTGCTCTCAGCTTCCACGTAAGCACGGCGAAGAGCAGCCTCCACGCCGCAGAGGTTGCGCATGGCAGGCACGCCGCCAAATACGGCACAATCGCCCAATGCCACAAGGATCTTGGAGCGCTGGCGCATTTTGTGCGCTACTTCTTCGTTCGCAGTGTTGTTAATACCGCCTTCCAATACGCCAACATCCACACCGCTTTCATCAGGCTCTTTCAGATCCGTGATGGGTGTGGCGCGCAGATTGACAAGTTCGATGATCTTTAAGATGCGTTCGTCCATATCGAGCAGGGACATGTGACAGCCTGCGCAGCCGCACATCCAGTCAGAAGCAATTTTTGGTTTGTTCATGAGATACTCTCTTTGTCCTTTAATTCAACGCAACGCTTGATTTGCGCGCCAGAATGGCTTTTTGCCAATCGGATTTTATGGTCACGTTCGTGCGCAGTGCAATTTCGTTCAAAACTGCGATGTTCTCGCGCACCGTCTCGGGCGGAGTGAGGGATTTGTGTGCCATTTGCGTGCGTCCATCCAAATTGATGTAGTGACCTTCCTGTTCAGCCCAGATCGTAACGGGCAAAATGATGTCCGCTTCTTCGGTCAGTTTGGATTCGTAGGAAGCCTGCACCACAAGATATGGCGCTTTGGAAACCCGCTCCACCAGAGACTTTGAAACATAATCATCTCCCACTGCGGCATAAACCACTTTTTGTCCGTTCAGGTCGAAGGCTTTGTCCATACCAAGCAACGTGGCGGTTAGGCTGTTGGATTCTCCCTTGATGGAGATCAAGCCGCGGCGTTCACTATCCACTGCGCCGACCAAAACAGCCAGGCGGTGTAACTCTTCGACGAGGGTCTCGTCGCGTTGGGCAGTGATGCCTTTTCCAAACAGGATCACTGGCGAGATGGAACGCGCCAATAACTCCGCTGTTTGCTTGAGTTCTTCGAGAGAAACACCAGCGGCGCTGACAGCTTTTTCGATGAGCTGGCCTGCGTTGGGCAGGGAAAGAGGCGCGCGTCCCAAGTTCTCTTGCACGATGACAGCTTGCAGTCCTCGAATGAGCGCGAGGTCTGAGCCAGGCTGAGTCTTCAGTGCGATGTTTGCCATGTAATCCAGGTCACTGGTTTCGGGGTCGATTGTGATCAAGCGTGTGCCTTTGGACAAGTTACGTTTGAACGTGAAGCCAGCTACCATGTGACTGCGGTGAATGTTCGCGCCAATGCACATGACGGTGTCGGCGTTGCGCAGGACATCGAGCTTTCCTTCGAAGGCTTCATTCTTTTGAGCAAAGCGGGTGACAGCTTCGGTGGGTACGCCTTCTTCGGTGCTGGTGACAAGTTTGCTTTGGAATTTTTCCACGAATAATTCTTTGAACGCGGTAAGAGTTTCGGCCGGCAATCTTGTGGATGCAATGGCTGCAATGCCGCTTTTGTCTTCCATTAATTTGTTCGCTACGGCGCTCATGGCTTCATCCCAGGAGACGGGTTCAAGTTTGCCGTTCTTGCGCATGTGCGGAGCGGTGATTCGTTTGCGGGATTCAGTGACGGGGTCGTAGCGTCCATGTTCGCAAAGCAAACCGTGATTGACAGCGCCATCCCAGTCGCCTTCGATGCGGACGATGCGGTTGTTGCGAACCATGATCTTGGTGGCGCAGCCAACGGAACAGCCAGCGCAGATCGATTTGATCTCTTCGAGGCTTTCGTCGTGTCCCTGATAGGCGCTCACGCGGTCGATCAGGGCGCCTGTGGGGCAAACCTGCACACAGGTACCGCATTTGATACAAGTACTTTCGCCCAAAGGAACATCAGTGTCCGCAACGATGATGCCGGCGGCGCCGCGTTCTGCAACGGAAAGTGTGAAATTGCCCACCATTTCACCGCAGGCGCGTACGCAGCGTCGGCAGAGAATGCAGCGGTTGTTATCCAGGACGAAGTATGGATGGGTCGTATCTACTTTGAAATCGCTCCAGCCTGGTTGAATGGGCCAGTGGGTCATTTCTTCGTGATAGGCGGCATTCTGTAATTCGCAATCGCCGCCGCTGACCTGACAGAAGGGGCAGAAGTGGTTGCGCTCGCTGAAGAGCATGGAGAGAATGAATTCACGCGACTTCTTGATCGCTTCCGTCTCTGTGTGAACAACCATTCCGTTATTCACAGGCAGCGTGCAGGAAGCCATCGGCACCCGTGCGCCTTCCACATCCACAATGCACAGGCGGCAGCCGCCATAGGGTGTGAGTTCCTTGTGATCGCAAAGCCTTGGGATGTGGATCCCCGCCATGTCTGCGGCACGTAAGACCGTTGTTCCTTCGGGGACTTCGATCTGTTTTTCGTTAATCGTTATTTTCACCATACATACCTCTGTGTTGAAGTTTTGATCTCAACTAGTTTGACTTGTAAATTAATTGATTAGACTTTTTCAACTTCTTGCGCCATCTCACAGATGCCTGTGGGACAGCTGCCGGAGCGAATGTGCGCTTCCACTTCCGTGCGGAAATGCTTGAGCATGTCGCGGATCGGGACTGTGGCAGTCTGCCCGAGGCCGCAGTTGGAAGCGCGTTCCATTTCTGCAGCCAACTCCAAAAGCGTATCCAATTCTTCCAGTTTTCCCTGTCCCTTTGAAATGCGATCCACGATTTCATAAGAACGCTGGGTGCCGACACGACAGGGTGTGCATTTTCCGCATGATTCGAAGCGGAAGAATTGCAAAAGGACTTTGACGAGGTCCACGATGCATGTGTTCTGGTCGCAGATCAACAATGCGCCCGAGCCGAGCGAAACGCCTGCTTTGCGGAAGGACTCGAAATCCATGGGAGTGTCTTGCAGCACCGCAGGAATGATCGAGCCGCTGCTTCCACCCGTCTGTGCAAGTTTGAGCGTGCTGCCAGGTTTCATTCCTTTTGCATAGATGTTGATGACCTCACGCAGAGTAACACCCATCGGCACTTCGATCACACCGCTGAAATTGACGTTGCCCATGATCGTGTACACTTTTGTGCCGGGGCTGGAGGGTGTGCCAATCGAGCGGTACCACTCTGCGCCGTTTCTGACGATCGCGGGAATGTTTGCAAGAGTCTCTACATTGTTAACGGACGTCGGTTTGTTCCACAAGCCTTTAGTGACGGGGTAGGGAGGTCTCGAACGTGGTTCGCCGCGTTTGCCTTCCAGAGATTCAAGCAACGCTGTCTCTTCACCGCAGACATACGCGCCAGCGCCAGCGTGGATATGAATATCAAAGTTGAACTCTGTCCCAAAGATATTTTTCCCGAGGAAACCAAATTCTCTGGCTTGAAGAATGGCTTTTTCAAGGCGGCGATATGCAAGGCCATATTCACCGCGAATATAAATGTAACCTTCATCCGCGCCGATCGCATACGCGGCAATTGCCATTGATTCGATGATGACATGCGGGTCACCTTCGAGCACGATGCGGTCTTTGAACGTTCCGGGCTCGCTCTCATCTGCGTTGCAGACGATATACTTTTTACTACCCTGAGCGGCGCGGACGAACTTCCATTTGCGGCCGGTAGGGAAACCCGCGCCGCCGCGTCCTTGCAGCCCTGATTTTTCAACGACTTCTATGACACTTTCAGGTGTCATTTCGCTCAATACTTTTCCAAGGGCTTCGTACCCGTTTGCCGTGATATATTCTTCGATATTTTCAGGGTCGATGCGGCCTGCACGTTCCAGTACGATGCGATGCTCGGCAGGATTGTAGCCTTTATGTCCACGGAGCCAGCCGATCTGCCCAGTCAACATTTTGGGTGGCGCAAGCAGGTCATCGACAACACGTCCCTTGTATAGATGTTCTTCCACCAAATAGCGCACATCCGAGGCTTTGACAGGGCCATAGACCACTGCTTCGGGATAGACGACGACCAATGGAAGAATATTGGAGTGATTCACATCTGAAACAGTGGAGACATCCACTTCATCCTGTATGCCGTATGTGACGAGGGCTTCATTTAGGTGCTGCACGATCTCATTTGCGCCCAGGCGGATGCTTTCAGGATCGTTGGAGACCAGTACCATTGCACGTTTTTTGATCATGATCGGCTCCTACTCGTAATGTTCCAAAATTTCAGAGATTTGTTCAGGCGTGACGTTGCCATACATATCATCGTCAATAAGCAGGACTGGCCCTACGCTGCACAGGCCCAGGCAGGATGTGGTGACCAAAGTCCATTTGTTGTCTGGTGTGGTTTCGCCGTTTTCCAGACTGAGTTTTTCTCTCAACCCATCCCAAATGGCCTTGCCGCCAACTACGTGGCATGGGGCGTTTTCGCAAAACTTGATAACATGCCTTCCGCGAGGTTTGGTGGAGAGCATGTCGTAAAAACTGGTCAACGAGTATAGTTGGCTTTCAGCGATATGAACCTGCCTGGCGGGGTCATGGAGTTGCTTGCGTACTTCCTGAATCGCCTCTCTGGGAACATATCCGAACACACGGTTGATTTCACTGAGGACCGGGATCATTGCATCACGATTCTTGCCATGTTTTTCGATTGCAGCCTGGACTACTGAGACAACATCATGGTCAATTGTTTGAACTGTCATTTATTCTCCGATCACGTATTTTTTTTAAGCCATGCACAGATGTGATTAAGATTCCACGGCAATGGCGTTGAAGTTACAGACTTGCATACAGATTCCGCAGCGGATGCAGGTTTCGGCGTCGATGTGATGCGCCTGACGTCGCTCGCCGCTGATCGCTTCCACGGGGCAGTTTCTTGCGCAGACGGTGCAGCCTGTACAAGTCGGAGCCTGAATTTCGTAGCGGATCAATGGGCGGCAGACTTTTGCAGGACAGCGTTTTTCGTAAATATGCGCTTCATATTCATGACGGAAATGTTTGAGTGTGCTCAGTACAGGAGTTGGCGCGCCTTGACCAAGCCCGCAAAGACTATTGCGAGCAACTTCGTGGCATAGGTTTTCCAACTTTTCTATATCACCGTCTTGACCTTTTCCGTCGCAGATTTTTTGCAGGAGTTCAAGGATTCGGCGCGTACCCACACGGCAGGGGGTGCACTTTCCGCACGACTCAGCCTGCGTAAAGTCCATGAAGAAGCGGGCGATATCCACCATGCAGGAGGCTTCATCCATTACCACGAGACCACCAGAACCCATCATCGAACCAGCTTGAGTTAATGCTTCGTAATCAAGAGGCAGGTCAAGGTGCTGTTCAGTGAGACAACCGCCCATGGGTCCGCCCGTTTGTACAGCTTTGAATTTCTTGCCGTCTTTGATTCCGCCGGCTACTTCAAAGATGATTTCTCTCAGCGAAATTCCCATTGGCACTTCGATCAAACCTGGCTTGACAACATTCCCGCCGACGGCAAAAGTCTTTGTGCCTTTGGATCGCTCCGTTCCCATGCTGGCGTACCAGGGAGCGCCTTTCAAAATGATCTGCGGTACGTTGGAATAGGTCTCAACGTTATTGTTATTGCTGGGTTTGCCCCACACGCCTCTCACTGATGGAAACGGCGGACGTGGAGTAGGCTCGCCGCGCTTACCCATAATGGAAGCCATTAAAGCAGTCTCTTCGCCGCATACGAATGCGCCCGCGCCGACGCGTACTTCAAGGTCAAAATTGAAATCAGTACCGAGGATATTGTTTCCAAGGAAGCCAAATTCACGCGCCTGTTTGATGGCAATATTGAGAGTTTCCACGGCAACAGGGTACTCAGCGCGGCAATAAATGTATCCATAGCTCGCGCCGACGGCATACCCGCCAATGATCATGCCTTCGATCACAGAATGCGGATCTCCTTCAAGCACGCGTCGATTCATGAACGCACCGGGGTCGCCTTCATCGGCATTGCAGATCATGTATTTCGGGTTGTCTTCAACTTGCCGGGTGATCGCCCATTTTTTGCCGGCAGGGAAGCCGGCGCCGCCTCGTCCGCGCAAACCTGAGCTGACAACTTCGTCAATCACTTTTTCAGGGGTCATTTCAAACAAAGCTTTGCCGAGCGCCTGATAACCATCGGCCGCAAGATAATCTTCAATATTGTTTGGGTCAATCTCGCCGCAGTTGCGTAAAACAACGCGTACTTCCTTTGGGCGCAATGGACCGAGTTCCTCGTCAATCACTGGTTTGACCACTTCGCGGAAGCGCTCCACAATGCGGCCTTTTAGGAAATGCTCTTCTACCAAAAACGGGACGTCATCTGTGGTCATGCCGTGATAGTGAACACCCTCGGGATATACCATCATCTCCGGGCCGTCACTGCAGCCGCCGATGCGGGAAGTTTCCAGTACCTGGATTTCGTCGATCAACCCTTGTGCAACAAATTCATCCTGCAATGCATCGACAATTTCATGAGCGCCTTTTGCAAGGCACTGCGGGTCAACACACACTAAAACATGAGAACGATAAAACGCCATAATAAACTCCGAAAACCTTAGATGTTACAAAGGCAAGACATAATCCTTTACAGGTATCCCGTTTTGCACGTGCTGTTTCATGATCTGTTCCGCAACTTCCGCATTTACTTTTCCATAAACAACTTTGGGCTGATCCCCGATCACTACCTGCATGATCGGTTCCTGCTCGCACATACCAATGCATCCAGTCTGTGTGACGGTTATACCGCTCAGGCTGTTTGATTCGATAAAACTCAAAACGCTTTTCATCGTGTCGCGTGCGCCGGCTGCTATTCCACAAGTGCCCATTGCAACTATGACTTGCACGTTGCCCGGTGTGGCTTTCATCTTCTTTTTCTGAAGCGCCTCTTCACGTACGCGCTTTAATTCTTCCAGGGATTTAATGGCGGGCATGTTTTCTCCTTTTTAGACAGTTGTTTGCAAAGCGGACGCTCGAATGCCTTCTTCGATGAGTCCGCGTACAAACTTCAATATTTCGGGTTCCGTGATCGAAACTTCACCCAGTTCTTTTTTCAATTCAGTGTCGTCGAATTCAAAATTATCAACGTTTCCATTTTTGTCAGTTGTCCGATAATCGAACACCCAATGGATCTTTGGATGGGAAACCAGTAATGCCAGGAACGTGGACGCCAGATCGCCAAGCGGCATGCGGTCAATATGGCTGTGACGAAAGTGCGCCTCGATTTTTGCGCCTTTACCTGCTTCTGAAACCAGACTTAATCCACCTTCAGACATTTCCGCGGCCAATTTCAAAAGCGGAATTCCCAGCCCTACTTTGCGCGTCGTGCGCGTGGTATAGAATGGATCCAGTACCTGTTTTGCGGTTTCTTCGTCCATGCCGCGCCCGTCATCTGTAACAATTACTTTGAGCAAGTCGCTTTGCAGATTTTCGTGGACTTCAATGCTAACGTTCCGCGCTTCAGCAGCGACGCTGTTCTCCGCAATATCCATCAGATGCAGCGCGATCTCTCTCATGACGGCTTTTGCACCTTCTTCAACACTTGCGGAAATTTATTTGGTTTCAACTTCCCCTGAACTTCTTCATCTACAACGACAACAGGGGCCTGGCTGCATGCTCCCACGCAGCGGCATTCTTCCAGCGTAATCTCACCATCGGGAGTAGTTTCTCCGAGATCAATATCCAGCATTTGTTTGGCTTTTTCGATCAATTGCGGCACGCCGGCTACGTAGCAGGCTGTCCCTAAACAAAACTTGATGGTGTGTTTACCGCGCGGCTTCGTTTTGAAGAAGGAGTAAAACGTGACGACGCCATGCACCTGACCAAGCGGCACATTCAATTTATGAGCAATGTAAGCCTGCATGGGAGGGGAGACGTGTCCGATTTTGCCTTGAACTTCATTGAGCACCAACATTACTGCACCGGGGCGTTCCTTGTTCTCTGTAATTGCCGTGTCAATGATTAATTTTTGTTCCGCAACGCTAAGCGGGTCGGTAGCGGAGATTTCTTTTAACAGTCGCGTCATAATGAATACCTTTTATAAGTATTGTGACAATTTTCACAAACATAGTTTATCATACTGTTTTATATCGTCAATGACCAATGTCACGTGCTGATGGGTGCATGTTGTCAGGCAATTTGTTTTGGCTGAATGTAAACATTTCGCCCGTTTTCCCCTTTAAATGCCATCCTGATCTCTTCGATTGTGGGTTTGGCTAGTGTGAAGATCGTTGTTCCTAAAAACTGGTCCAATTGATGCACGTCGCCGCTTTGGATAAGGGGGATTCCTTGTATGGCGGGGAAGATATTAATTGCTTTTTCAGGTGTGAGATGGCGGGAAATTTCCAGCGCCAGGATTGGCCATTTGTCGGAGAGCAGCCCCAGGGTAGGGAAGAGGCCGTTGCTGCTTCGGTTCACATGCGCAGGGATGACGAGTCCACCCAAAGCATTGACTTGCTTGAAGATTTCGTCAATCGAAAAATGAACGGATGTCAGCAGCATGCGCGGCTCGATGTGAATTAATTCGCCGCTTTCATCCACCACATATTGCTCGCCAAAGAGATCGGCATTGTTTTGCATCTCAGGCAGTGCCTCATCCACCATGGACTGCCAGATGGCAAGTTCGTTTAAGTTCTCAAACAAACACAAGAGATGTACTTCCTCGCGTGACTGCACTTCCATGCCCGCCAATACTTTCAATGAAGTGCCGTGTGCAGCTTTTTGTACCGCATGCACATTTGCGCTGGCGTTATGGTCTGTAATGGCAATGATGTCGATCTTGTATTTGAGCGCTTCTTGCACGATTAATGGTGGGATCATTTCCACTTCCGCACACGGTGAAAGCACTGTGTGGACATGCAGGTCGGCGCGAAATTCTTTCATGGTCTGCCGGAGTTAATTGCGAATGCCCATTTCCCAGAGTTTTCCATCCACCTCAAAGTTTGGCATGGAAGTGGAGAGCAGGATAACTCCCTGCTCGTTGGCTTTGGCGATCGTGGCTGGGTCAGGCTGGGCATTCTCGGTGATGATGACAGCTGCCACATCCAGCAAAGCTGTAACGGCGACAATATTCAAATGCGCCTGCAAAGTGACCCAGATGTATTTGCTTTTTGCTCCAGCCATCACGCAGGAAAGTAAGTCAGAGGTGTATCCGCCTGCAGGGCGGATGGATGCGAGATCGCGCGAATCAGTTAACAGTTTGAGACTGAGGCGTTCAATGATCTGTTGAAGGTTCATGGTTTATTCCTCTTTGCGTCCACTTAAATTTTCGGTTGGGATATGGATCCGCATGACAAGTTTGGTGCCTTTGCCAACTGTTGATTCAAGATCCATGCTGTCCACACAGCGTTTGATGTTTACCAGGCCCATGCCTGCGCCGAATCCCATTTCGCGGACCTGGTCGGTGGCGGTGGAGTAACCGGGTTGGAGAACTTGTTCTACATCGGGAATGCCCGGTCCGTCATCCGTTGTGGACATCGTAATGCGGTGCGGCTCCACTTCCAGTTTGAGAATTCCGCCGTGCGTAGTGTGGATGATGAGATTCATTTCAGCTTCGTACACTGCGATGCCGCAGCGGCGGGCGATTTGGGCATCTGCCCCGAGGCGCAGCAGGGCGCGTTTGATATGGCTGGACGCTGTCCCGCCATGGGTGAAGTTCTGGGATTTAATGTTGTAGCGCAGTACGAGAGTGGTGCGGTCGGAGACAATGTCTTCAAAAAGATGGCTGGCTCTGTAGCGGCGTACTTCTTCTTCTTTGTAATCTTTTTGAAGTGCCACCAAGATACCGCGGGTGATGTCGCCCTTGGTGATCATCCCCACCAGCTTTTTTTCTTCATTCACCACAGGCAGGCGTCCCACGTGTCTCTCGGTGAAGGTCTGCATGGCTTTGACGATGGAGTCGTAGCTGGCAACAGTGACAAGTTCGCGGGTCATGTATTGGGCGACAGTTTCCGTCAAATCATTGTTCCGTAGTGCGCGCACAATATCTTCAATGCTAATCACACCGACCAGTTTGTCATCTTCAACAACAGGGACTCCTGAGATTCGATTGATGCGTAATATTTTCAACACATCCGATAGCGAGATCTCAGGACTGGCTGTATGTAAATTCTTAGACATCACCTCGTGGATCTTTAGATCGTAGGATAGCTCCTCCACGCGGTTGATCTCGTGGGCGTCCTGGTCTGTGATGGGGCGACCATGCCGTCCATAAACTTCCTGCTCGGTGCGGATTCTATTCGGAGGCATTTAATTCAAAGCTTGGCAGGCCGGCTTTGTGCAGCCGTCCGCATAATTCGAACATTCCAAGCGGGCTGGTGATCAGCGGCATCTTTTCCTGATTGGCAAGTTCGAGAGTCTCGCGTTGCGGCTGTTTGCCGCGCACAAAAATGATGGCGCGAAAATCCGCCATTTGAGCAGTGCGCACCACTTGTGGGTTGGTGAGTCCCGTCAACAAAGCCGCATTGGGCTGGCTGGCTGCCAGCACATCGCTCATTAAGTCCGCGCCATACCCGCCATGGATGTTGATATTAAAGTTGAGCTCCGGAGTGAGGATGGTGCCTTCCACTAATTTGATGATCTCATTCAGCTTCATATAAAGAAATTTCCTTTCGATGTTTCAATGATTGCCATTAATAAGACTGCAATTAAATTATTCCCTACCTTATCTGTTTTGGTAAGTTTCATTACTCATGCTTTGTGAAGATGGATGTCCCGTCTCTTTCGTGACAAATTTCACAATCAAGTATAACAGAAAAAACCGCTTCATTAGAAGCGGTTTGGTTGTCCTACAAGCCTACTCTTTGCGCGTTCGAATAAACATTGAAGCGGTGCTTTCTTGCATAACCGATCAATGTAATTCCATATCGCTCCGCCATTTCAATTGAAAGCGATGATGGGGACGTGCGCGAGATCAAGATCGGTGCGTTGAGCGCGGCGGCTTTTTGCAGCATCTCGGAACTGATGCGTCCCGTTGTAATGAGGATGCGGTTTTCGGGCCAGATGTTTTTCATCAAACACAACCCCGCGATTTTGTCCAAAGTATTGTGCCTGCCGATGTCGTCCGCAGCAACCAAAACTTTTTCACTGTCACATAATGCGGATGTGTGCACGCCGCCCGTATCACGATAAAGCTCCTGCGACTCGAATAACTTTTCGACCAGCTCCATAATCGCTTCCGGCGTGACCTTGAGCTTGTTCTCTCCGAAACTGACATCGGGCTTTGCTAACAAGTCAACAGCCGTCACGCCACCCGTACAGCCTGATGTTCTGCGCCAATTTGTCGGCTGCTCCGCATCGTGATTCAACCACACATCCACGTTATCGCCGTGCTCACATATGCGGGCGTCCGCCACCTCATCCATACTTCGGATAATGCCTTCATTAAAGAGAAATCCCACAGACAAAGCTTCCAGGTGAATGGGCGTGCACATGAACGTAATCCACACCTGACCGTTCACCGTTAATGAAACGGGAGTCTCAACGATGGTTTCGGCGTTGAAATGCTCCCACTTTTTGAATTCATATCTGTCATACTGAATTGACTTGCTCGGAAGGATCATCGTCTCTCCACTTACCGATAAAACTTTGAGTTTCGGCTTTCACTCTTGAAATTATTTTCTCTGAATTACGGTGTACTTTGCAGAAAATATCAGGGTCTGCGAGGAATGCGCCCAAACAGGCGTCCGTGCAAAAGAGAAGAGTGCGTCCGCGATGCTCAGCGGATGGAAAATACTTCGGGTCGGCATCACGGTAGACACGTCCGCAAAGCGTGGCGAATATTTTAGGTTTGGTTTTGTTCTCACTCACGAATCACTTCCGCGATGTACACCTCAAACGGACTGACCTTGAACTTTGGCACAGTTTCACCATTTCTTCTTTCGGCGCTTGAGAAGATGGGTTTCAACTTCGCATCCTTGACTTCGTTCACACTGGAGAAGTCCATATCGAGCGTGCTCTCAGAGAAAATCAACACAACCAAAACGATCTGTTCAGCAGAGTGGCGCAGGAAGGCGAAATATTCATCTGTAGTATTTTGCAAGGGAATATATTCTCCCTCTTTCAAGGCGGAAGACTCTTTGCGAATCCGCAGCAGATGCTTATAGTAATTAAGCAGGGAACTTGGATTCTTTTCCTGGTCGTGAACGTTGATCCCTTCTTTGTAGTTTTGGTTGACTGGCAGCCAGGTACTTACATCTTTGGGAGAGAAACCCGCGTTCGGGCTGTTGGACCATTGCATGGGTGTGCGGTTTTTGTCGCGCGTCATTTCGGCGGTACGCACCATTGCTTCATCAGGATGAACTCCCATTTCTGTAACGATGGTATGGTAATACCAGACGCCCATCGTATCTTTCACCTGCGAAATCTCAGTCAGCAGGTGATCTGTCATACCGATCTCTTCCCCGTTGTAAAGAAATGGCGTGCCTTTCAAGGTTAAGACAAGCGCGGCGTGCAATCGAGCGAGTTCAGGCCCGTGCAGTTTACTGCCAAAGCGAGTGTAGATGCGGGAACAATCGTGATTGCCCAGCGTATTGCAGGGCCAGCCCTTTTCTGCCGATAAAGCCTGCAGGCTGGACAGTCTTTCCGTTTGATTTTTTCGAATATGCTCGGGTGTAAGTTTTTCGGTTCTCATCAGCGGAAAATTGAAGACAAGATGTAGTTCATCCTTGCCATTTCCCATGTAATCAATATTATCGTCTTCACCGACGAGCATCCGATCACCGTCATATTCGTCAAGAATGGAGCGTAGTTCCTTCATTAACTCGTGCACGCCGTCCTGCCCCCACTGATGCTTGAACATGTCATGCCAGTATTTTTCCTTCAACTCCATATCTTCAGGGGTCTGGGCAAGCTCGGAAAAACGGCGGAGCTCAGCCAGATTCATGGGGACGGTATGTGGAGTTAAGTTTGGGTCTTCAAAGATTGTTCCAATTGCATCAAGGCGATAGCCGTCCACGCCCATATCCAGCCAGAAGCGGACCGCATCCCACATGGCTTGTTTAACTTTAGGGTTATGCCAATTTAAATCTGGCTGCTGCTTCATAAAATAATGATAATAGTATTGATCGCGTTCGGTGGCGTAGGTCCAGGCATTGCCGTCAAAACAGGATTGCCAATTATTCGGCGGGGCATCCACCCAGACGTACCAATCCGCTTTGGGGTTATCACGGCTGGATTTTGACTCGATGAACCACGGATGCTCATCGGAGGTGTGATTCAGCACGAGGTCCAGAATGACGCGGATGTTCCGTTTATGTGATTCGTTCAGGAAGTTCTTGAAATCATCCAATGTCCCATATTCGGGTGCAACGCTGCAATAATCTGAGATATCATAGCCGCAATCCCAATTGGGAGATGGAAAGTGGGGTGAAAGCCAGATCGCGTCCACGCCAAGGGCGGTGAGATAATCCAGCTTTTCGGTTGCGCCTTTAAAGTCGCCAATGCCATCGCCGTTGCCGTCTGCAAACGAACGCGGATAGATTTGATAAAAGACAGCGGTTTGCCACCATTTAAGAGAAGACATAAGGTGAAATTCCTTGAGAGGATTAATTTTAGCCTTCCAGCTTGCCGATAATTTTAACGCAGTCGTGTTTGAAAACTTCCTCTTTATGCGGCGCGTCGGGCAATTCGCTGGTGAGGTCCTGCCCGGGAAAGTGCAGCCATTCGTGCATGTCCAACCGCCACTTGGGGCAATCGGTTACATCATATACG
>JACZJB010000235.1 GCA_014860805.1 Anaerolineales bacterium | reverse complement strand
TTGATGTAATGCCAGGTTCACGAACTCCGAATATTTATCATCCCTTTTGGCGTTCGCTTGCCTATTGGATCTTTGTTACGGCGGCTATGCTTGCTGCGTTTTTCATCGTCCGCAAACTGACTCTCTGCTGGACCCTGACCGCCCTACCAGGTGTGCCGCCCGCAGAGTGCGCTTTACAAAACCAACCAACTTCCGATCTGCCAGCGCTGCCCGATCCAGCAACAACAAACGATCTTCCAATCGAATTATCCGCACCGGAACTGGACATGCCACAATGGGACGGCGCCAGCAGAATCAACATCGCCTTCTTTGGTTTGCGCGGCGACGATGGACAAGGGGAAGGCTGCCCGACCTGCACCGATACGATCATGATTCTGACTGTGGACCCGGTCACAAAAACTGCGGGCATGTTGTCCATCCCGCGTGATATGTGGGTCAACATTCCCGGCGCAGGATACAGCCGCATCAATACCGCCTGGGCGATTGGCGAGAATGCCAAACTTCCAGGCGGCGGATCGGCGCTGGCGATGCAGACCGTTTCGCAGTTCATCGGGGTTCCGATCCACTATTATGTGCAGGTGGATTTTGGGACGTTCGTGTCGTTCATCAATCTGATTGGCGGCATCGATGTGTATGTCGAGGAACGCATGGTGCTCGATCCGCTCGGCGAGGGACCAGATCATTTTGTGTTGAAGCCGGGAGATTACCGCCACCTGACCGGACCGCGCGCCCTGGCGTATGCACGCTGCCGGCATGAATCACAAGGCTGTTCGGGCGGGGATGTGGGACGCGCCAAACGCCAGCAACAGGTCATCCTCGCGATCCGTGATAAGGTGCTGGAACCGGAAACCTTTGCCACCTTGATTACCCAAGCGCCGCAGTTGTATGCAGAATTTTCTTCTGGGATCCACACCAACATGTCGTTGGAAGATGCGATCCAACTGGCAGTGTTGGCAAAGGATATTCGGGTGGAGGAAATAAAGCAGGGCGTGATCAATACCACGATGGCGATCCCCGCCGATACAACCATCAACGGTGTGCCAGCGAATGTTTTGCGTCCTGTTCCGGATCTTATTCGCATCCTGAGGGATGAAATCTTTATCCCAGGTGGTCCGCTTAGTCCATTGGCGCAAGGTGATCCAGTGACACTGATGCAATCTGATCAGGCGAAGATCAGGATTATCAATAACACCTATACTGCCGAATTGGAGCAACACACAGCCTCATTTCTGACAGCGCAGGGTATGCAGGTGGTGGAATTTGGTCCGCCGACTGGTGCGTCCAACACTACCAAAATAATTATATACTCCTCAAAGTTATATGCCTTGCGATATTTGACGGAACTCTTTGGGGTGGGAAGTCAGCAGATCATCATCCAGCCTGATCCAACTTCAACAGTGGATATAGAGATTCGCATTGGTGAGGATTGGGTCGGTAAATTGCCGGCAGGGTATTGAAGATTACGCTACAATGCAACCACCGACATATTCTCATTTCCCGTTTGGTGGTTGCCAACATGACTCGTCGTCGAAAAACTCAAATTGAAGATAGTCTCAAAAACGGGGGTCACCCTGATGAAACTGTTGAATCAAATTCACAAAACATGGCTTCCGGACAAGCAGGACCAGGTGCAAATGTCCCTTCCGAGACTCATGAAATCGGCCCAATGGTGAGACAACTATTGGACGTTTTAGCCATCATTGCTTTGCGAATGGCAGCAAAAAGACAACAACAGGAGAAGCAGGATGAGTAAAGCATGGAACATGACAAGCTCCTGCATGTGAAGATGACAATATTTGATTTTGTCTGTTTCACATAAAAACAATAACGACACATCTTTATATCCCCCTCTGGTATTTCTTTATTATCTCGGCTGGCAGAAACTTCTGTCAGCCGATTTTTTATTTCAAAAAGGAGATTCCATGTTCACTTTGTTCAAACGCTTCATACGCGAAGAGGATGGTCAGGACTTTGCCGAATACGCCCTGATCCTAGGCGCCATCGGCGTGGTCGCGATTGCCGTGATCGCCCGCTATCGCAATGAACTGATCGCCGCCTTCGAAGCCGGCATCGAAGCCTTGCGCATGGCGCGAGGCGGATAGAGATGTTCCGTTGGAAGGAAAAGGGGCAGACGATGGCAGAGTTCGCCCTGGTCATGCCGATTCTGATTTTGCTTATGTTCGGCATGACCTTCGCCGCGTTCTATGCCTTCCGATCCGCTGCCACAGACTGGGGTGTGTTCATCACGGGCGTTGCCTCCGGTTCATACAACACACCTGCCACCGAACATGCCCGTGACAATGTCTTATGGCCCGACCTGGCGGATCGAATCAATGCCGGGCAGACCGGTCCGCGTCAGGTGCGCTCGTTGATCAGTGTGGAGGACTCGCGCAATTGGATCTTTGGCATCCGTCTGATCGAAGCGCAACGAGCTGAGACGAATTTCCGTCTATGGCGGTTCTATCCAGGTCCGCCCCCTGCCGGAGGCTTCGAATGAAAGTCTTATACCGAAAAGGCGAACGCGGACAAGCCTTGGCAGAGACGGCCTTATTCGCGATGCTCGCAGTCATCATGGCGTTCGGTTTACTTGCCTGGATACCGACCCATCGAGCACGTACCGCCGCGACCGCCGCTGCGTATGCCTGCTCACAGTTCCTGTCGCAATCGCCTGACCCGGCGCGCGCCAGAAATAATGCGGTGAATGTCGCCTGGCAAACCTTGAATTCGGATTGGTCCGCCACGGCAGGTGTGCAATATCGGGTGCAGGTCTCGCCACCCAGTGGACCGGGAGAACCGGGTCAGTGCCTGGTCTCGTTTCAAGCGCCAACTTTGTTTGACGGGCTGCTTGGTCTGAGTCAAAGCGGATGGAACAGTGAATGGTTCATCTCGCGCTCGGAGACCTGGAAAGCAAAATGGCGATGAAGGTCAAACTCAAAGAGCGCGGGCAATCTGTTGCCTTGTTCGCCATCCTGATGCCCATCATGTCGCTCTTTCTGTTAGGCATCCTCGATTACATGGTGACCAACGCGCGCGTGATGGAGGCCGTGGCAGCCGCAGACCTTGCCGCTCATGCCGGCGCACAGGAGATCACAGTCTTGCCGGATGGAACCATCACCGCCACCTCTGTTGGCAACGGAATTGCAGCAACCTACTTTAATTCACAGCGACCGGGGTCCGCGCACCTTACCTCGGTCTCCTGTGGACGACATCAAGGGCGCCCTGCCTGTTATGTCACTGCTCAAGTTCAATCGGCGGGGTATTTGTTCCCCGCCCGCTGGGTGACCGTGCGCGCCATTGGCTATCTGGCGCATGGCGTGACCCGCGAAGATCAATAATTTTTTTGGAGAAGAATGAAATCCCTTTGGAAAACAATCCTGGATGGATTGACCTATAAAGACCTTGCCGGGAAACGGCAACCCCGCATTTATACTGTTGTCACCGGGCTGATCCTGCTCCTGCTTTTTATGGCTGGAGGGATGGCAGGATTGAATCGGTATCTGTTGATGAGCCGTGTACAAGCCACTCCGGAAGCAGTCACCCTCCCGACACAGACGGTGGAGCCGGTGGCAACGGAAACCATTGTGACCAGCCCATCGGGAGGTGTTGATTCGCTTGGCTGTCCAACCGATTCATCGGAGTGGTCATTCACGCCGACCATGATCAGCGAGAATTACCAAATCATCCAGCCAGCTTGTGTATATCAAGGCTTGGAGAAAACCATTGCATGGGCACTAGCAATCCGTGAAGGATATAGTCGCGCTGAAGCCACCGAACTACTTGGGTTTAGCGAAATGCCCATGCGACAGATGGAAACCGTCACCCTTCCCAAGGATGCAAATGATCTTGTGGATGTGCCAGTCAGTTTCATCCCACCCAATCCCGATTTCAAGGAATGGCGTCTGAATGCCAATGGCAAAGCGGCGGTAGCATATGGACTACGCGGCTGTTTCGAGACATCCTCTGTGAAAGGCAATCGTGTGGAGATTTGGGGCGGTGAATATCCGGTAATCTGTCTGGTGGTGGAGGATGCCGAGAATACGCATATTCTCTATGCATTAAATAATCACATCTACACTGCACCCGCCACACCCATGCGCTCCTTCCTGCTCTTTGGGTATTTGGGTGATGGACAGTGGGTTTGGTTGGGAACACAGACGGAACCCAAGTTGGAAATCACCGATGCAAAGGAAAATGCCAGCGACCGTCTAACCGTGGCAACCCTATACGACTCCCAGCCCTGGGATGCGAAGTGGCTGAGCACAACCTATCATCTTGACATGCAACCGCTGCCGGAAAACTGGCAGTCTTTCACGGATGAAAACGAGAAGCAGTACATCCTCTCCGTGTTGTCGGGAGCTGCGCCATGAAGCGTATCAGTCTATTTCTTCTGCTGATCGTTCTGATCTCTGTTCAACCTTTATCCGTCCTGGCGCAGTCTGCCCCATCCTGTTCCTTTCAACCGGATGGAAGCATCATTTGCACAACAGGTGGAGGAAATGAAGGAGGCGGAGAGGAAGGCGGTGGAAATAACAATAACAACAATGGCGGTGGCGCTTGCACACCCGGCAATCATTTGGCATTCAGAGTGCTGGATTATGACGCCAGCACCAGCACCTGCAAAGTCCATCCCATCCGTGTGGACAACTGTACTGGCGAGATCATTGGCATGTCAGAGCAGATTGGCACTATGCACTGTGAAATGCCTAACACCTCACCGCCCCAACATCCCTGTACATCGTTCTCTGTAAGTGCTGGCGGTATTACCTGTGCCAACAGCGGCTGGAACGTAAGTGCGCGTGTCACGTTTCCCGAGATCTATCTGGATGTGCGCCCCTATCCTGCGACTCTTGTTCGCTGGCCTACCGTTGTCCGCAATGGCGGTATGCCTGAATCCTCCGGATCAGGTGGCGTGAACTATATTCCCAATGGCGGCGGATCGCCCAGCCATCCACAGGTGGG
>JACZJB010000234.1 GCA_014860805.1 Anaerolineales bacterium | reverse complement strand
AACAAACCGGTCAACAGAAAGCCTGCCGCCCACTTTGCTCTCGAAGATTCCACCCGTTTGAACAAAACGTCAAACCAGAACCGACCAGCCTTCACAAGTTTTTCCAGAATCATCGTTCCTCAAAAGCGATTAAAGACTGGAGCGGACATGCATGATGTCGCCGTCTTTAACTGGATATTCCTTGCCTTCAAGCCTTAACTTACCTTTGGCTTTCGCTTCATTCATGGACCCGAGGCTGATCAAGTCTTCGTAGGCCACCACCTCCGCCCGAACAAATCCGCGCGAAAGATCAGTGTGGATTTCCCCAGCGGACTCTTGCGCCGTTGCGCCGCGGTGCGTTGTCCATGCACGGACTTCATCCTCGCCAACCGTGAAGAAGGTCTGAATCTGCAGCAACTCATAGGACAGATTGATCATGCGGTTCAAGCTAAGTTCCTTGATGCCGTATTCTTCCATAAATACAGATGCATCTTCTGCAGAGAGTTGGGCAATTTCCATTTCAAGTTTGCCCATCAACGCAACAGATGGATGATCAAGTTTCGCTTCAGGCGCCAGCTGCCCCTCGCCAAGATTAAATACCGTGAGGATGGGTTTGCGCGTGAGCAAGCCAAAACTGGAAAGCTCCTTCTGCTCTTCGTTTGTAAATTCCATCGTTCGCAAGGGTAGATTGTCGGAAAGCGTTTTATGCAATTTCTCAAACAGCTCGGTCTGGCGCGCGTTTAGAACTTTATCTGTGCCGCCTTTTTTACGTTCATCCACCAGGCGCTCCAGCTTGCGCTCGACAGCGATAAGATCGTTCAGCAAAAGTTCGGTTAACATCGTATCCACATCGCGCAGCGGATCGATGCTTCCGCTGGGATGCATCACACTGTCATTCTCGAAGGCGCGCACTACGAGGATCAGCCCTTCCATTTGATTGAGATGATTTAACAGCTGCCCGGAAATGCCGCTTTTCGCCGAACCAGTTTCCAGCCCGGCAATATCCGCGTACGTCACCTTGGTGTAAACCGTTTTCTTGGGGTTGAACATCTTCGATAACAGATCCACACGCGGATCGGGGACATCCACAACTGCCTGATGTACTTCGATACGCCCCGCAGACGCATTGGTGGGAGCGTTGCCGCGGGTGAGGGCATTAAAAATCGTTGTTTTTCCTGACTGGGGTAATCCAATAATTCCTAGTTTCATCTTGACCTTGTTCTTGGGAGTGGTATACTTGCGTTCGCAAAAGAGCCGAAGTGGCGGAATAGGCAGACGCGCACGACTCAAAATCGTGTTCCCTACGGGAATGAGGGTTCGATTCCCTCCTTCGGCACAGGCAGCATCGTACCCGAGCGGTATTATACCTTACAGGGTTCATCTTCAAATGTCCTCCATGCTGGAGGACATTTGAATTTTATATGACCGAATCCTCCAAGCGTTGACTTTGGAGTTTTCGACTCGTACAATCCCATTGTGAAACTTTAAATCCAATAAAACGTATCTCTATTGAGATCAGCGGTTAATGTACGGAGACTTAATGCTATGAAACTATACCTGTTCTTTGCTGTTATCGACCTGATAATCCTGCTGGCCTATCCATTTGTATTCGTTTTTTATCGCGTTCGCAAGATGATGGGTGTAAAATAGGGAATATCTCGCCGCGCAGCACGGGCGAAGAAATTTCCAGGAGGCTATTATGCCCTCATTAAATGATATCCTGGCGGTAATTTTGGGTGGAGGACGCGGCGCGCGCCTGTATCCGTTAACTCAAATGCGCTCCAAGCCAGCCGTGCCGATCGCAGGCAAATACCGCCTCATTGATATCCCCATCAGCAACTGCATTAATTCAGAAATATATCGTATTGCGATCCTGACTCAGTTCAACTCTGTGTCCTTGCACCGCCATATTACCCGCACATACAACTTCGACTCGTTTCACCAGGGCTGGGTTCAAATTTGGGCGGCGGAACAGACTATTGAAAGCGCTGACTGGTATCAGGGCACGGCAGATGCGGTCCGTAAACAGCTTTTGGAAATCCAGGCCTCAGGGGCGAAACATGTTTTGATTCTTGCGGGTGATCATTTGTATCGCATGGATTACAAAGCGATGGCCGAATATCACTGGGAGAATAAAGCTGATATTACCGTGGCGGTACAGCCGATTTCAAAAGAAGAAGTGACGCGCTTTGGCATTTTAAAACGCGAAGCAGATGGACGGATTTCTTCCTTCGTGGAAAAGCCAAAGGAACCGGATGTCCAGAAGAAATTTATAAGCCGTGACGACCCGGAAAGGCCCTTCCTTGGTTCCATGGGCATTTACATGTTTAAAACGAAGGTCCTGGTCGATCTGCTGAGAAGTTTCCCCAATCATGATGATTTTGGCGGCGATATTATTCCGCAAGCCATTACATCCCATGCGGTTTTTGGATTTGACTTCGATGGGTACTGGCAGGATATTGGAACGATCCGCTCGTTCTATGAAACAAGCCTTGCTTTAACCACCCCGAAAACCCCGTTTAATTTTTACGATGCAAAGCTTCCCATTTACACAGACACGCGTTTTCTGCCCGGTTCCATCGTGGAAGATAGCAGACTGCGCGATGTTTTGATCTCGGAAGGTAGTCGTATTCTTAAATCCGAGATCTCTCATTCCATCATTGGTATTCGCAGTCAAATCGCTGCGGGCTGCATAATCAAAGACAGCATTGTAATGGGCTCGGATTATTATGAACGCGAACGCGAAGGCCAACCTATTGGCATTGGCGCAAATTGTCATATTGAAGGCGCGATCCTCGACAAAAACGCGCGCATTGGAAACAATGTAACCATCCGCCCGTTCCCTCGCAACACAGATATTGACAACTTAAACTGGTACGTGCGCGACGGTATCGTCGTTATTCCAAAGGACGCAGAGCTGTTGCCGGGCACAGTCATTGCACCATGATCGACAATTGAAAACTTCATAGAACTGTAACCTTTCCGCCACAAAGGGTATGTGGGGCAGCTTAAAATTTATGCTATACTCGCATGAACTATGAATTCACCGCGCGAATTTTGGCCGCGCTGGGCTGAGTCCTTGCGCCGATACCAACTTAACCACCTGATCGCCTCGTTCCTTGAAGCAGGAAGCCCTCTTGCTTTGCTTGGAGCGCAGGCGATTTATTTTAGCGGCGGGTTTGTAAAAAGCGATCAACTCAGCGCACTTGCAGCAACTCTGGAAGAAGAAACCGAAGTACGCGCCTTTGCATCCTTCCTTGTTGAGGAGCGTAAAGG
>JACZJB010000233.1 GCA_014860805.1 Anaerolineales bacterium | reverse complement strand
GTCGAGAAGATGAAGAACGCGCGTCATCTGTATTTGATCGGATGCGGCACGAGTTATCACGCGGCGGCGGTGGGCTCGGTGTACATCGCGCAGCTGGCAGGGCTGACCGCCATCCCCGTGCTTGCGCCGCAGTTCATCGCGCAATACGCGCCCGCGGTGGGATATGAAGACGTGGGGATTTTCGTCAGCCAATCGGGCGAGACCAAGGATGTGCTCAATGCGTTGGAAGCCGCCGAGAAGCGCGGCATGACTTGTTTTGGATTGGCGAACGTGGTGGGCTCGACGTTGACGAAGGCGACTTCGTTCTGTCTACCCTTGTGCTGCGGATACGAAATCAGCGTGCCCGCCACGAAGACATTTACCAACCAGGTCGTGACGTTCCTGTATCTGGCGTATCGACTCGCTAGCAAAGATACGAGCGAACTTTTGCGTATCCCTGAATTGATGGAGCAGACAATCGAGATGGTCGGACCGCAGATCGAAGCGATCGCGAAAGACATCAACGAGTGGAACGACATGTACTGTCTCGGCTACGGTGCGACCTATCCGATCGCGTTGGAAGGCGCGTTGAAATTAAAAGAAATCACGTATGCCCATTGCGAAGGCATGCTCTCGACCGAGTTCAAACACGGACCGCTCTCCGCGGTGAGCAAGGGCTTCCCCATTATCTTTGTCGCTGGACCCAACGATGTTCCGCTCATCATCAGCGGCCTCAACGAAGTCAAAGTGCGCGGTGCACGGACCATCGTCATCGCCGAAGAAGATGCCCGCCTGCGCGCCAACGGTGATGATTTGGTTGTCATTCCCAAATCGGATGCACAGATCAGCGCGTTGCTGGGAGTGTTGCCTTTGCAATTGCTTTCGTATCACATGAGCGTGATGCGAGGGTTTGATCCCGATTTTCCGAGGAATTTATCGAAGACGTTGACGGTTGATTAAGATGACTGGGCGTATAATTCCTTCATAATATTTACAATAGATAAAAACGGGATAAAACAATGAAAATTTCTTTGGAAAAAGCAATATTTGTAAACCGGGCACCCTTTGGCAAGTTGTCATTGGATTTCAGCGAAAACTGTATTGCTGTCTTAAATGCTACAAACGGTAAAGGGAAAACAACTTTACTGTCTCATATTGCCGATGCGTTTTACGAAATGGCAAGACCTCATTTTCAAGATTTCGAGGATAAACCAACCAAATATTATAGAGTTTCATCGGTGGTTTTTAATTTGGATATGAATAAACCTTCTTTTGTTTATCTTAGATTCAAAACAGAAGAAGGCAACATAGATTATATAGACATAAGAAACAAATGCACTCAAGAGGAATACAACGATGCTATTAATCTAGACTCAAAAATACCGTTCGATGATATTAAATCAGAACTCGAAAAACAAAATGCAATAAAGAAATTATCACCAAACTTTAACAAAGAGTATGCTGAAAAGATATTCAACAACAATTTATCAACTTATTTTCCATCCTATCGATATGAAACACCAGGATATCTCAACGACCCGTATAGAATTAAACTTGATTTTGTAAAACAATCAGGCTTTTCAGGTTACCTCAAAAATCCCATAGAAGTAATAACTGGTTTACCTCAACTTGCAAATTGGATAATGGATGTTATATTAGATTTAAGGTTAAATCAAGAATCTGAAAGCCCGATACCGTTCACGAACTTAAACAAAATTATTACCCAAACCTTAATATCCAACAACTTAGGAAATCTAAGATTTGGTGTCGGAGCTCGTGGGCAGGGTAGTCTTAGAATCGCAATACTTGAAAATAAGGATGCTGGCAAACGTATATATCCAAGTATATTCAATCTTTCTTCGGGCGAATTAGCAGTACTTTGTATTTTCGGGGAGATGCTCAGACAAGCGGACAACAATAACAAAAATATCTCTGCAGATGAAATTACAGGTATTGTTTTGATTGACGAGGTTGACAAGCATCTTCATATAAAGTTACAAAAAGAGGCCCTACCTTTACTCTTCAACCTTTTCCCAAAAGTTCAATTTATTATCAGTTCCCATTCACCTTTCTTAAGTATGGGGCTTGCTGAAATGTCGCAGGAAAGATCAACAATAATTGACCTTGAAAGTGGTTTATCTATTCAGCCAACCAATGATAAGCA
Source organism: Anaerolineales bacterium (assembly GCA_014860805.1). Classification (GTDB taxonomy): domain Bacteria; phylum Chloroflexota; class Anaerolineae; order Anaerolineales; family Villigracilaceae; genus Villigracilis. The sequence goes on along the minus strand of JACZJB010000233.1, from coordinate 1,358 downwards.
ATATCAAGAAGTATATGAAATGATGATTGACGAAAACAAGAGATTCAAACAAATGTATGACTCTATCAAGTTGCAAATTGAGGAGGGGAAGGAGCTACAGATTATTACTGAAGGCAAAAATTCTGAGCATATTAGAAAAGCCATAAGTATTTTAGACAATACGTTATTAGATAAGATCAAGATTGTCTCTGGCGCAGAAAGCAAAAGTGGGGATCAACAATTAAAAAATGCTTTTGATATTATGTCCAACACAATGGTTCAAAGTAAATTTTTGTTCGTATGGGATTGCGACTCTGAAGATAAAGTAAATTCTATTGTTGAAAACTCATCGTTTTTCAAGTTTTGTTTTCCAAATAACCAATCAAACGCAAAAGCAAAACAAGGAATTGAAAATTTGTATGCAGAGGAGCTTTTTACGCCAGATGTTTACGATCAAAAAAATACACAAACAGCTTATGGTGGTTCGAAAGCAGAATCAATATTCAACAAAAGCAAGTTTTTAGATAAAGTGAAACAAGAAACTGACAAAAGTATTTTCGAAAACTATAAACCTTTACTTGAAAAAATTAAGTCAATTATTGCACCGCCTCAGAATGAAGAACAACAAGCGCCTTAATTTCTACAAGTGGTTAGGAAAGAGAATGTGAAGGAGATAAGGATGGGACCTATCCCTGATAGTGATGATTTTTCGGCGGGACGGTTTGCCCCTCTACCCTAACGGGCACACGTCCTAAAGGAGAGGGTATGGGGTTGAGTCCCATCTTGTCCGCTGGCGCGGACTAAATCGCAAGCAACATTTTATTTTCGGAAGGGTTTTAGCCTCTCCCCCTTGGGGGAGACGGGAGAGGGGTTCTCCTGTTTTGCATTACAATCCCGCCATGCCAGTCAAAAACCCTTCGACAGGCTCAGGGCAGGCATCATCCCAGGTCAAACCGTCACCAAAGAAAAACTTCAACGCGCAAAAGAACTGCGGCGTGACATGACTCCTGCCGAGAAAATCCTTTGGCAGGAATTGCGCGGGAACAAGTTGGGAGTCCATTTCAGGAGACAACAGGTCATCGCGGGATTCATCGTTGACTTTTACTGTCACAAAGCGGCGTTGGTCATTGAAGTGGATGGTGGTATCCATAACAAGCAAAAGAAAGAGGATGCTGAACGCGAACAGGTCTTGATTGAATTGGGGTTACGGATTGTCCGCTTTGGGAATGAAGAGGTTGTGAGAGACGCTTCGCGGTCCGCTGTTTTGGGGAAGATTCGCAAATTGGTTATCGTTGTATAATAACAAACAAGGAGCGCCATGCAAACCTTTCCGTGTCCTTACTTGAAAAGCGAGGTTGAATTAACAGATGAGCGTGAAG
>JACZJB010000232.1 GCA_014860805.1 Anaerolineales bacterium | reverse complement strand
CAGCCAGGAGCGGTCACGCGGCAGCCATTCAGGTTGATGCCATCCTTCAACCTTGTTTATATCGCTGACGAGAAGCGTTTCGCCTTTTCGCACAGCCGTTTTGTAAAAATCCACGTCCCCGATCTTTAATTTGAATTCTTTAAGGTCGACGTTTTCAGGCATCCCATAATTCGAGCGAATATGCGGCGTTCCGTTGACATCTTCCATGAATAAAATGGCACGGTCAAACGGAAGCACCTGCTTTAATTGTTCGAGGATCTGCTGGGGCAATTTTTCGATGGTGGTCAATGATGACAATTGGCGGGATGAACGTGCCAGCGCTTCGGCTGCGCGACGCCGGTCCTGTTCGGACTCAAAAAGCTTTGCGTTTTGCGCTGCGGCTTTTTCTGCCACATCCCGCGCCCGGGCCAATTCCACAGCCCGTTCACGCGCCTCACCCAAGAGACGTTCCACTTCTTTTTGAGCCTGTTCACGCTGCTGCACCAGCATGGTTCGCAGGAGCGCGCTGGATAGCAGGTTCTTCAAGCGGACGTAGATGTCCCAATCATCCGGCCCCATCTCCACCCACATGAAACCGAAGCGGTTACTCGCCAGAATAAGCGGCATCACAACTGCATCATATCGGTATTCTTCCGGGGTTTTCCCGCGCGGCGCGAGTCGGCCGGTACCTAATGCGGTCTTTTCTTTTGGGATCTGAAATTGATCCTCATCGTATTGCAATAACAAACGATAACTCTCCGGCGGGGGAGAGGAAATGGAACCCGGCGTGCTGACATCACTGTAGAACATGACATACCAACGCTGCAATCCCAGCAGCGGAAAGTGCTTGGAGATCGCCTCCCCAATTCCCTCCAGGCTCATGGCGGGTGCCATGGAAAAACTAAAATTATTTAGCAGCTCTTCTTTCTTTTCAGACTGCATACGCCGATAAGCTTGCGCCCGTTGGGATAATTCCCCTACCAGGATGCGCGCCTGCTGAAAGAGATTTTCGGCTTGCAGCATGGTGGTATTGTTTGTTATGCCGCCCAATGCGTATTTTCTAAAAGTGGATAATACATTATGCCAGACGCTGAAGTCATACCCGTTTTTTTGAAGTACTTCCATTGAGGTCTGTACCATCTTGAGAAAGGCATCGCTTGAGTCGGTTTCGCGCAGGCTGGCAAGGAATACGTTCCAGGTGCGCCCAAAGACATCTACATATTGATCACGGGCCGGGTCAGTTTCCGGTATACCCGCTGCTGCAAACAAGGAGCGGATGGCAGCTTCGCGTTTGTTTTCCAGCTTTGCCGTATGTGCTACTTCCTTGGGAAGAACAACGGCTCTTTTGATGCTCTCCGGCAAACAACCGCACGACCATCGCACCACCAGGTTGGATGGCAGCACTTTCAGTTCTCCTAAAGGTTCCCCTTCCATGTGCTTCAGCAGTGTGTTAAATGTCATCTGGCCGGCTGCGTAATAGGATTGACGGACTGTGGTCAGCGGCACTCCCATGGATTGCGCGTCGCTGATATCGTCAAAACCGGTCAATGCCACCTTGTCTGGCACATGAATGCCGCGCTGTTGCAGCATTTCCAGCGCGCCAAACGCCATGCGGTCATTGGATGCAGCAATGGCTTGCACCTGGACTCCGCGCTCATCCAGCAAAGTGCGGATTGCAGTACGCCCGCTTTCCTGCGTGTAATCTCCCTCCACGACAAGGCGTTCATCAAAGCGGATGTTATGGGCTGTTAGTTCTTCCTTGTAGGCATTGAAACGCTGGTCGGCATCCAGTTGTCCCGGGGTGCCGCGCAGGAATGCGATTCGTTGATATCCGTGCTCTTCGATCAAGTGGCGAATTACGGAACGCATTCCACCTTCGTTGTCCGCCATGATCGAAGTGACTCCCTCCGCTGGAACGGAAAACGATACGATCGGCGTAGGGGCAAAGGACAAACAGAAATTCTTAATATCCTCTGCAGAAGGGCCGTGACCCATATCTGCCGAGAGGATGATGCCGTCAAATTTACCGGGTTTGATCAGGTCATATAAACCATAGGAACGTCCTTCATTGAGCGGCGCTGCTATGGCAATTGGTTTCCCGCCTTCAAAATACACTGCATTAACATCCTGTGCCCTGGCAGAATCCAGCACACCTGCCATGAATTCCGCCCCCCACGCGCGGGTCAATTGCGCCCCAAGTACGGCGATGGTCTTTCTCTCACCAGAAGGTCTTTTGGATGCTGTCATGAATGCTTGTAAGATTATAAGTCAGTACATCTGAATTTTGACAGACAATTTTGCAAAATAAATTACTGTTTCAAAACAAACATCCCGCAGACAATTTGTCCGCGGGATGTTCTCAGTGCTTCCTTTTCTATCGAACTTCGAGCTGGTAGATGGCGGGTTCGCGCGTAAAGCGGGTTGTGCCGGAAACGACCAGATATGCTTTTTCGCCGGACTCCAACGAAATTTTGATCTCAGCGGTCTGATCGTCGTTGAGCGGGATCATGCTCACGCTGGAATCACCTGTTTTGATCAGAGCCAGACCAAAGGTTTGGGGAAGAACGTTTTGGACTCGCACAAATCCTTCCGCCTGCCAGCCGCCGTCATCCGCTTCAAAATCGGAACTGTAGCCTGCTGCGTCCACTTTGACATCATCCAATAAAAAGCCTTCTCCATTGACTGCCGCATCGGTGAGATATTCAAAGCGGACGAAAACCTTTTTGCCGGCAAAATCTGAGAGATCGACCTTCTCTTCGACCCAGCCGTTGGTGACTCCGGTGTAGCCCCAGCCATAGGAATTGCCGGATGGGTCTGTTCCCGTGCCCGATGGAGTTGTGATGATTTGCCAGTTCTCGCCATTTTCCGAGACTTCGAGATACAGATAATCCCAATCGGTTTCAATGTCATACCAGGTTTGGAAGGATAACTCGATGGGACCGCTGACATTGCTGAAATCAAATTCGCGGGTCAGGGTCATGTTCGATTCATCGCCTTTGTTTGACCAAAAAGCATATTGACCGGAATAAGGATTGGCAGGCAGCAGGCCTGTCACAGTGGAGCCGGTGAATGAGATGGTGTAGTCGCCTGCGCATTCGATGGCAATATAATCCACACCGTATTGATGCACATCCCGCGTGACAGGTGATTGCGGACAGGAGAAGATCGTCTCTGTGGCAGAGGCGCGATGAGCGCCCGGATAATTATCGTAAATGTAACGACCATCGCCGATGGATTTATCCAGCACAAAGTTTGTGACTGCCCAATCCATGAAAAAATTATCAGCAGAGATGGGTTGACCCGTCGTCGGGTCTGTTGCGGAAATTTCACGCAAAACATCTTCCACGCTGTCCAGTCCATTGGCTGGGTCTTTAACCAGCAGTTTTGTAGCGTCTTCCCCAAAACGGTTGAGGAAGTAATTCATGAACAGGAAGCCGGCGCCGTAATGCGGAGTGGTTGCGCCTTGTTCATTAGGCCAGTCGTTAAGTTGCAAATCCGGGTCGCTGATGTAAACCCAGTCAAAGCCGCCGGGGTCATAGCCATTCAGGAAGGCTGCAAGTTCTGAAGAACCTTCATTCAACCATGAAGTTTCATTGCCATCCTGCTTCCAGTGGATCATGTGCTGGAATTCATGCGCCAGAACCCCGTATGTGAAATTGTCACCGAGGAAGGTGTTATCCGCATTGAACAGGAACATCTCATGTCCATTGGAATATTCCTGCACCAGCGGGTGAACCGAATCAGACGAAGAGAAATACCCGGCGATGTTGGAGCCGAGTCCGCGGGCGTAGAGGATATAAATATGCTCATCACCGTCAATGCCCGGCAGCCATTCGCTGCCGAAGAATTCCCGGTTGGTGGGGTAGATCTTGTTTTCAAATTCATCCACCAAAGCTTTCATTTCGCCCTGGTCAAAGGAGACGCCGTCCTGCACCCAAAAATAAACATGCGGGGTAATGTATTGCAGGGTGGCTTGTACTTCAGATTTGGTCATGGTATCAAGGTTTGAAACCCAAAAGTTTTGCTTGTCGCCAATGGAGCGCGGCGCGGCAGAGGTTGCCATTACTTCAGGAACATCGCATAATCCCTGCAGGCGGCAGGCTAATTCGCGCAGGTCATTGGGCGGGACGATGGTGTTTTCCAACGTATTCAAGGTTTCGTCGGAAACTGAGTCAATGGGCAGGTGTGTCATCTCGGGTTCAACGGTGGGAGTGTTATCATCCGGGATTAATGCTGGAAAATCAGTCTCTGGTATGGTTGGGGCAAATGAGTAAAATGCATATCCGCCGATGCCCGCCACCAACAGGCAGATACAGCATAGTAAAACGAGAATGCCTATCACGATTGCAGTAGTATTTGATTTTTCTTCCGTCATATTTTTCCTCTGGCATTATTAAAAGATTGCCCGATGATACTTCGGATTGCTGAAAAGAGGATTAGGACATTCGGGCTAAGGAGACGCAGCGCTTCTTCCTTAACGGAAGGTTGATCCTGTTTATCAGCAGAATCCCCCCGATAATTTGCTCATGGAACCGATAGACTCTGGAATTAAAAGAACAACGCGAGGCGCAGCCTCGCGTTGTTCTTTTCTTACGCGTTCACTTTTTGTTTTGTCTTCTTCACAGTGCTTGCTTCGGTATGGAAGATGATCTTGTTTTCCTTCTCATCCACATCCACCACCACCACGGCTCCATCCTTGAATTTTCCGCCGAGCAATTCCACCGAAAGCGGACTCTCGACATATTTCTGGATGGCCCTGCGCAGCGGACGTGCGCCGAAAGCCGGGTCAAAGCCTTCCTTGGCAAGCCAGGTGCGGGCGGCATCGGTCAACTGCACGGCAATATTGTGTTCGTTGAGGCGGTCTTGCACCTCCTTCATTTGCAGTACCACGATCTCTTCCATTTGTTCGAGAGAGAGGGGCGAGAACATGATAATCTCGTCGATGCGGTTGATGAACTCAGGACGGAAGGCATCTTTGAGCGCCTTCTCGATCTTCTTGTGAGCTTCGCGTTCTTCATCACCTGATTTGTTCGGAAGGAAGCCCAATGTGCCGCCTTTCTTCACGTATTCAGTACCCAGGTTCGAGGTCATGATCAGAACCGTGTTACGGAAATCTACAACATTGCCTTGACCATCTGTCAGGCGGCCGTCATCTAAAATCTGGAGCAGGGCATTCCATACTTCGGGATGCGCCTTTTCAATTTCATCGAAGAGCACCACGCGGTACGGTCTGCGGCGCACGGCTTCTGTGAGTTGACCACCTTCTTCGTAGCCAACGTATCCTGGAGGCGCGCCAAACAAACGGCTGACCGTGTGTTGTTCGCGATACTCAGACATGTCAATGCGGACAAGCGCTTCTTCATCATCGAACATGAACCACGCGAGGGCTTTCGCCAACTCAGTCTTTCCCACGCCCGATGGGCCGATGAAAACGAACGAGCCAATTGGTCTTGCTGGGTCTTTCAAACCAGAGCGCGCGCGGCGGATGGCATCGGAGATGGCGTGAATGGCTTCATCCTGCCCAATGATGCGCTCGTGCAGACGCGCTTCCATTTGCAGCAGTTTTTCAGATTCGGTTTCCATCATCTGTGTCACGGGAATGCCTGTCCACTGATGGACGACGGATGCAATGTCATCCACATCCACAACTTCGTCGAGTTGATGATCCACTTCCCATTTATCGCGCTTGGCACTGTACTCTTGTTCGAGGCGCAGACGTTCAGCTTTCTTTTGAGCGGCGCGTTCGTAATCGCGCTCAAGACCCGCCTGTTCTTCTTCGGCATGTAATTTATCAATATCAGTCTTCAACGCCTTCAGGTCAGGCGGCATGGAATAGAGCGCCACGCGCAACTTCGCAGCGGCTTCATCCATGAGATCGATGGCTTTGTCGGGCAGGTGACGGTCTGTCACGTAGCGGTCTGCCAAACGGGCGGCGGCTTCGAGCGCTTCATCCGAAAAATGGACTTTGTGATGCGCTTCGTAGCGGTCGCGCAAGCCGTGCAGCATCTTGATCGTGTCTTCCACGCTCGGCTCGTCCACATAGATGGGGGCGAAGCGGCGTTCTAGCGCGGCATCTTTTTCAATGTGTTTGTGGAATTCATCCAGCGTGGTTGCGCCGATGCACTGGAGTTCGCCGCGGGCGAGCGCTGGTTTGAGCATGTTGCTCGCATCCATCGCGCCTTGAGCTGCTCCTGCTCCGACAACTGTATGCAACTCGTCGATCATCAAAATGACGTCGCCCTTCGCGCGCTGGACTTCGTCCATGATGGCTTTAAGGCGTTCTTCAAACTCGCCGCGGAAGCGGGAGCCTGCGATCATCGCGCCGAGATCAAGCGCAACCACACGCTTGCCTGAAAGGATTTCAGGAATATCGTTGGTGGCGATCTTTTGCGCGAGACCTTCTGCAATGGCAGTCTTCCCCACGCCCGCTTCACCGATCAGCACAGGATTGTTCTTCGTGCGGCGTGACAAAATTTGAATAAGCCGCAGAATTTCCTTGTCACGCCCAATGACGGGGTCAAGCTTGCCTTCACGCGCCAGTTGGGTCAGGTCACGCGAATATTTTTCGAGAGTGCGGTATTTTGTCTCGGCTTGCGGGTCGGTGACACGCTGTCCGCCGCGCAGGTCTTGAATGGCATCGTAGACGCGGTCACGCGTTAATCCTGCCGATTCCAAAATGCGGGCGGCGGGTGTGTTGCGCTCGGTGAGAATTGCCAAAAAGATGTGTTCTGTGGAAATGTACTCATCTTTCAGACGATTCGCCTCTTCGTTTGCCAGATCAATGATCCGTTTGACGCGAGGCGTAATGAAAATTTGGCCTGCGCCCCCGCCGAAGATATTCGCCTTCGGGCTGGCACGCAGAGTCGCATCCAATCTTTCAGTCAACGCTTCGGCGCTGACGCTTAATTTTTCGAGGATTTGGGGAATCACACCGCCGGGCTGTTCGATCAACGCCAGCAGGATGTGCTCGGTGTCTATTTGGTTGTGGCCGTAGCGCTGGATGATCTCCGCTGCGCGCTGTGCGGCTTCCTGCGCTCTCTCAGTAAATCTATCAAATCTCATCATAGGGTTTTTCCTCCGCAGGACAAAATTTCACTTTGCCCTGCACAATGGAAGCATTATAACAAAAGCCGCATAGGTGGTTCATCTATGCGGCGTAAGAAGAGTGTTAGATTTTGAGGGCGTGCTTGGTGTGATGATTTATGGCGAGCAGGGATCGGGCCTTGTGACAGGGGCAAGGACGCCATTAACTGCGCCGTCGTTCATCAAGGCATTGAAGAAGTCGGGTTGTTCGGTCAAGTCCCATGTCCAAAAGATCCAGCCGTCAAAACCGTACGTACAGGACTCTACCTGCCAATTTATGAACGCCTGGGCAGCCGCTTGTATGGAAGCGAAGCGGCTTATTTCACCGCCGAATTCACCCATGATGATGGGTTTTTCTTCCATGCCGTTCACTCCGTAATTTTCAACGTGTTGTTTCAGGTTTAATTCAAAGCCTGGATAGGCGTGCAGATCGACAAAGTCGATTGTGGACCGCCAAATGGCAGGTTCGGTCACGGCGAGACGCGCATCTCCAATACGGGCCGGGTTGGGTTTTTGAGGATGGAAGAATCCTACGCTGACGAGCGCGCTCGGATCCACTTCAAGGATGGAAGCGCGCATTTCATCCAGCCAGTACACAAGGTTTTGCTTCACCATCAAATCCTTGTCGGTTGGTTTTGACATGTCGTAGGAAATTCCATTCGCTGTTTTCACCATGCCTGAGCTAAAGGATAAAGGCGGCTGGTCGGTATCGTAGAACATTTCATTTCTTAATTGGTACGAAAAAATATATTCTGTGGGAGCATCTAAATCAAGCAGGCCGCGAATGAAATCCTGATAAAAAACTTGATTTGCTTTCAACCCGGCAGACGGGAGGAAGTTTGCATTCATCAAGGCGAAGGTGGAGCAGCAGTCAGCGGATAGGATGCTTCCATACTTTCCGCCGGGTATCCAATCCAGCGTGAACATCACATAGATTTGATTTTGTTTTGCATGATTCAATAAGTCTGCAATGTTTTTCATGTAGGCGGAGGAAAGTCCGCCGTTCGCTGTCCCCATCGTGTCTGGGCTGAGAAAAACGCGGATCACGTTGTACCCGTCCGCGTGCATTTTTTGCAGGTCGCTGGCTACTCGCGCAGAATCGTATTTGCCGGGGTCAAAGAGTGCGTGTCCAAAAGTGGATGAACCATCCAGCTTGGTTTGTTGTGCGAGGCGAATGTAATTCATGCCGCGCGGCACGAAGGTACTTCCCGTGGCGCGATTGAAAAACTTACCAACGCCGTTTACAACCTGAATTCCTATGTGATGTTCGGGAGGCGTTTTTGTTGTGGACGAGACAGTGGCTGGCAGCTGTGGGGTGGAAGTGGCGGGCGCAGGTTCATCGGTCAATGGGAGGTTGCATGCGGGGAGAAACACGACCAGGAAAACGCAGATTAACATCTGGAATAATTTCATGACTACCTCCGTGCGAATATTCATTTTCATCCCGTTCTTGGCGTGCAGCCTGACCATGGTTTATAAAGCCAAAGGGCTGTGTAAGAACCAAGATATTTTTTAAGAATCATTATACAACTGCCCCTCCGAAAAACCAACTCAACAAGACTATAATACCTGCATGTCCTCCATCACCATCCCTGTGCGCAGAGAGAGTCATCCCAACCTGCGATCCCTCAGCATCCTGCGCGATCTGCCCGCTGTCGCAGACCTCATTGAGCTGTGCTTCTCCAGCACCATGGACACCGATGGCAGGCGCTACGTGCAGGATATGCGCCGCGCAGGCAGCGACAATTCCTTCATCAAATGGGCAAACCGCGCCGCCGAAACCACAACCCTTCCGCTCACAGGTTATATCTGGGAAGAGAATGGACAAATCGTCGGTAACACCAGCCTTGTTCCTTTTCGGCATAACAAAGAACGCATTTACCTCGTCGCCAATGTAGCTGTGCATCCTGCCCATCGTCGCAAGGGTATTGCGCGCGCGCTCACCGAACGTGCCATACAGCATGCGCGCGAGAAAAAAGTAAAGAACATCTGGCTTCATGTCCGGGATGATAACCCCGGCGCCATCGAACTCTATACCAAACTCGGATTCGTCGAACGCGCGCGCCGTACTTCCTGGCAGGCTGTCACCGATCTTTATGCTGAAAAATTGGAAACGGATATCGCCGTCATCGGCAGACACCCAAGCTATTGGCAGACTCAACTAAACTGGCTTTCGCGCCTCTATCCTTCCGCTCTGGCATGGCACCGCAACTGGGACATCAACTCCCTGCGGCCCGGTTTCTGGAACTGGCTCTACCTGCTTTTCATGGACGTAAATATTCGTCAGTGGGCGGCAGTACGGAAAGACCAATTGCAAGCCACCCTCTCGTGGATTCCCTCCGGGCGGGGCGAATCTCTTTTTGCGGCAGCAGGCGAAGGATCTGCTGCGGAGGCGCTCACTGCCCTGCTCATCCAGGCTCGCCGCGAAATCTACCACCAATATCCAAATATCACCCTCGAATTTCCGGTCAGCCAGTTCGACGACTCGATTCGAGTCGCAGGTTTCAAGCCCCTGCGTACCTTGATTTGGATGCAAGCAACTTCCTGAGTTTTTTATCGTATTAGATATATATGTCATTGCGTGGAGGGTGTTCCTCCCAACGAAGCAATTGTCTTGTATGTTGCTTCGCCAGTGCGTTCGCAGTGACATGAACATCAAAAAGGAGTACGAATGACAAAATTTATCATCCGCTGGGCGATTAATGCAGTAGCTTTGTATGTGGCCGTGCTTGTCGTCCCTGGTATCAAATACTTCGGCGAATGGACGGGCATCCTCTGGGTGGCGCTCATCTTTGGCCTGCTGAATGCCTTGGTGCGCCCCTTGCTCAAGTTTCTCACCTGTCCGCTCATCTTTCTCACGCTGGGGTTGTTCACCATCGTTGTCAACACATTGATGTTGATGTTGACCAGCAGCGTTGGTCAATCCTTCGGTCTTGCCTTCACCGTGGATGGTTTTTGGCAGGCTCTGCTCGGAAGTTTGGTTATCAGCTTCGTCAGCGTTGTCATGACTCTCATTCTGCGCGATGAATTGAAGGGCAAAAAGAAGTAGGACTTGTGAACAAAATAAAAGGTTGTCACCGTTGCGGTAACAACCTTTTTATTTTTATATGAAACTTTACCGCGTGTGCAGGAAAGCTATCGTCAGCATAAACAGAATCAACCTGGTGTTATTGATCAACATCAAGCTGATGAAGCCAAGCAGCGAAAATTGAAACCATCTTTTTCCAGAAAATTCCTTCCATGCCAGCGCGAGAAAGAGCAGGATTGCATATGTCCAGTTGGCGGAATATAGAAACACATCCTTGCCATATTGCAAGTGCAGCGCGAAATAGAACAAAATGGTTAAAATAAAAGTTAAGGGGAACCAGATATCCTGTTTGCGTATGTTTTTCAGGAAGAGCAGTCCTCCCAACAATACAAATCCAAGCCAGAGATAGGCAACCCCTGTTTCGAACCAACCCTCATACTGTCCAATTTGCATGGGTGCTTTTCGAATGGAAGCGCGGAACATCCACACCTTCAGGATGGGAGGATATTCCTTGAGCAGCAGCGGTTCAGGGGCGACGAAACTGCTCATCACCATCACGCGGCCGAGATAATTAGCACGCTGATAGTTGGCAGGAAAGACATTTTTCTCCTCCCAACCCAGGGCAGAAAAATCCCAAAAATAAGGACTGACATCAGGGTAGATATAATTATGCAGCAGGCTTAACGGAAAGACCAGCACGGAGACAATCGCTCCGTAGATGATCCATTGTTTGATATTGCGTTTTATTAGGATGTGTGCGATGACTGTCTGTGCAAAATTGGAAATGGTGATTCCAAAGGCGGCTATGCCTGTGATCACCAGCGCATACATTGGCTTGTCTTTCAACAAAAGAATGATAAAGATCAGCGCCGCTGCCCCCAGAAAAACATAGGTCTCGATGAGTGAGCCAAATATCAGCTGGGAAGTTGACCCGCCGAACAGCGCCGCGATCAACGTGGCGTAGAGCGAGTTGTGCGTTGTTTCTCGTACAAAGTACCAGACCAGAAAAACGGAAAGCGCACCTGTCAATGCCACCAGGACGAAGGTAGCATAGAGCGTATCTCCCGCTAAAAATAATGAGATCAGCCTGACAAAGGGACGAATGAAAAGAACGAGAGGATGAACAGGGCGCTCGAAGTAGTCCCGATAATTTTCTGTTGCAAAGCGTGTTCGCCAGAGCAAAGCGTCTGTATCGAAGAAAAGGTCATCATAGTTAAAAAGGGGCTGGTTGAATATGGAGGCGATTAAGAGGTAAACAGAAAAGAAAAAAGCTGCGACCAGTAATCCACCCAGATGATTGTCTACAAATAAAAAGAGGCGGCTGTTTTTGAATCCATTTTTTTGAGAGAAAGCAGCGGTTCGCAATGCAACAGGAAATGCCACCGCAAGACCAATTAATAAATAGGCCAGCCATCCGGGTCTGACCAAAAAGATGGATCTGTCGAATACGTTGGGGAATCTCAGCGCCATATCCACAAGGGTGCCAAGAAATACCGCCAGTGCCAATGCCAGCAAGGCATAGATTGTTATGTCTGTCGGCTTGGATCGGTATGTGCGTTGCACTCTGCCCAGCAGGTATGAACCGAAGAGGGTGATTGCGGAATGAATGGCAACTGCGGCCAATGCAAATCCGACCCCTGATGTATAAAAATTGCCCCAAAACCCCATAATAAAATAGCTGAATGGAATACCAAGCAGCCAGGCGAGGATGAATCGTTTGTTTATCTGTGACACTATAGCAGAGTCCTTATGGTTTTATGAAATTGGGCATGCCAAGGTAGTGCAAATTCTATCATGGATGGAATAGAGGTTTTTTGGGGCGTGAATTTCCAAATAATATGTGGAAAATCCAATTTCTGTAACTTTTTAAGAGTATAGCTTGTGCTATTCAGGGGAAAGTACATAAAAAATTGTATCGAACAACCAACCGTTATTGATCATTAAGAGGTAGATAAAGATCAACAAAACGATTTGAAGCCACCTGTGTTTTGAAAATCCCTGTAATGCCAGCCCCAGCAGGAGAATTAATGCGTACGTCCAATTGGCGGAGTATAAAAATAATTCCTTGCCATATCTCAGGTGCAGTCCCATATTCAACACCATGGTGCCGATCAACGCCAGAGACAATCGGTTGGTTTTATACTCCTTGAATTTCAGGATGAAAACAGCAATGCCCGTCACGATCAGTCCCAGCCAGAACCATGCAGTAAATGTTTGCAGGGATGTGTCATACAGGCTGAGCGCATTGATCTCCGGCTTGAAAAACCTGAACTGCGTAAATGGAATATCACCAGTATATAAGATCGGGGTTGGCGCGACTACATTACTAAAGAAGAATGCCCTGACAAGCGCCTGTCCCCGAAGCGCATTGAGGGGAAAGAAATTCCTTTCTTCTGCAAGCAACGCAGATGGAATAAAGAAAAACGGATGAGCGTCAGGAAATAGCAGATTGTTTAACAAGCTGAGTTGGACAAGTAATATCATAACCGCAGCAACGTACTGCAGCATTAACTTAAGGTTGGGCTTTGTCGTAAAAAGCGCCAGTGCATTTTGTGCAAAATTAGAGTGCGTAATGCCAACGACAGGCAGACTTGTCAATATTAAAGTGGAAAGAGGTCTGTCTTCGAGTAAGAACAAGAAGAATAACAAGAGGCTGGCTGCCAGGAATATATAAGATTCGATCAATGATCCAAATATGAGATGCGAGGCAGAAAAGCCAAGAATGGATGAGATTAGAGAAGCATAAACTAAGTTGCCAGTGACTCTATTGATGAATTTCCATGCAAGAAATATACAGGACGCGCCGCCAAGCGCGACTACAATATATGCGCCAAATAATTTGTCGCCACGAAGGAACATGGCAATGAAATCCACCGGGGGCTTGAGGAGCAATAATACAAAGGGGTGTACGGATCTCCAATAGTAGTCATGCCAGTTGTCTGTGGTCAGGCGAAGTTTCCAATTCATACCATCTGCATCAAAAAAGATATCGTCCACATCGAAGACCGGGTGATTAAGTGCGGTGGCAATGACGAGATAGAGGGCAAAAAATGCAAGAGCGATTACCAGTCCCGTTAAATTTTCATCGATAAATTTGTAGAACCTCGTGCGTTTGAATTTTTCCCGAAACCCGAACGATTCGATCTTGGAAAGAATCCAAGCCTGCCCGGGGATGAAAAGCACACTTATTGTCCCAACGAGAGGCAGCAAATGTGTTTTCAATAAAAAATATTCTGGGATAAAGAACTCAGGTGCTTCCGAGCCGTACTGGAAAAATCTTTGTATGAAAGTAGCTATTGCGAGGAGTAAGCCAAGCATGAGCACAAAATCAAATTTGTTCTTTTTTGCGAAGTTTCCAAGCTTGTGTACAAGAAAGTACATGGATGTTCCGATGGCGATGTGGGCAACCAGAACAATAAATGAAATTTCAATAAAACTACTGTAAAAAGTATCCAGAAAACCTGTAATAATAAAAACGAATGCGGTTGAAAATACCCATCCCGTAAGCAGCCGGGGGAGATTTTTTGCCTCAATCGTTTTTTGGAGAGCGGTGGCTGCAGGGGAGCTCCCTGCAAGGAAAATTGCTGAGAGGGAAATGAATATAGATGCGGAAAATAAAATGGGGGTTGTGAATACTGAGAGGACGATAATAAAAGCAGAAAGCAGGGCAAAAAATATAAGCATTGCTCTGGCGGGGACAGAAACCCTGAAAAATATTCTTTCCCAAAACGGGATTAAACAATAAGTGCAAATAGCTGCTGAGAGAAATGGGATACCGAATAGAAGAAATCTATCTGTGGGGGAGTAATTGCTTTCATTGAGATAATTAAAAGTGAGAGCAAATGCTGTTGCTGCCCCGACTACAATGCTTATGAGGATTTGCTGGATCTTTGAGGAAAAACGATTTGTCGTCATTGAAGCATTTTCAATTGCGGAGAGGCAGGCTAGGCAGCAGAAGAGGAAGCGGTAATGGATATCCTATATTTGGGCAAAGGATTTTCAAGTATAACTAACCAAGCGCAAAATATGGTGCAAGTCCGCGCATGATGATAAAGATGAATCTGGCGTTGTTTACCATTACCATCAGCAGGAAGACGGTAAGAAAAATATTGAACCAATTCCGTTCCGCCAGGTCTTTGAGGGCGACAGCAACAAAAAAGACGGGCAGAAATGTGAAATAAGCCGAGTACAGAAAAATTTCATCACCATAGTTCATGTGGAGGAAATAGTTGAATGCGAGACCTCCCAGCAAACTCAAGAGGAGGGGGGTATCCTGTGTGCGAATGTTTTTTATGAAGAATAAAACCGACATGGCCATTAGAAGAATCCATAGTACAAGAGGGATATTCGCAACCCCTTCGTACCACGCAACAATATCATCCTTGTAGTTGTAAGTTTTGAATTTAATGATTGGCATATCCGTTTGTTTGCCGGTGTAATCTTCAATTGGGGTCGGAGCAAGTGTACCGTACAAAAAAATCGTCCTGCCTACAACTTGTGCGCGTTTGGTAAGCTGTTCCATTGGGCTGGCATAAATGGGCTGCGAGAAACGGGCTTCAAAGAGAATATCTTGCGGCACATAAAAGAAGGTTTGATTTCCGGGATATATCATGCTTACAAAAGCGGTCAGAACAATACCTGAGGCTAGAACTAAAAATCCGTATCTGACAAGCCGCCAAAAACCGAATTTCTTGAAGAACAGCTCGACCATGCTTTGACCGATATTGGTGATGGTAATCCCGAACACCAACAAACCTGCTGGCACAAGCACGGAGAATCGCTTTTCATCCGCCTGAATGAGAAGAAGAAAGAAGATAAGGGATGCCATGCCGAAGACATAGGTTTCTGTAATCGACCCGAATAACAGGTGTGAAGCAGTCACTCCAAACAGTATGCTGAAAATGAAGGCAGAAGTGTCATTTTGCACGGCACGCTTTAGGAATATCCACGCCATGAGTACGGTAACACCGCTTACTATTGCAATGGATATCATGGGGGAGAGGAACCAGTTTTCACCCATAAAAATGCCGATGAAACGTGTAAATGGTCGCATGGTAATTAATACCAGTGGGTGCACAGCACGGTTAACATCATAGCCTTCTGGATACCCCATAATATTCAGCCAGGGTTCCGCATCCGCTTCGAAGATAATGCTGTGGATATTAAATCTAAGCGAGTTAATGGCGCGCGCAAGGATTACGTTCACAAGGAAGGTCATGAAGCCCGCATAAATACCCGGGAGATTATCTTTGATAAAGCCGAATAATCTTGTTTTTCTGAATGCCTGGTAAAGTCCGCGTTTTTCAATTTGTTCGAGTAGTACAACTCCCCATGCGCCGGCAACAATCGAACTGCATAAATACAGATCTATCCATTCGCCGGGAACTTTGATATATCCGATCGGAAACATGCTGGGGAAGTTGAGGCTTACAAGGAGCATTGCCACGAAAAATACGGGCAGTGTAAGCGTCAGAAAAAGGTTAAGGGGTTTGCTGAGAAAACCGTTTTTGAGGGAACGTGAGGCGCGGCGGACGAGATAATATCCGCTGATACTGCCTGCAATGGTGTAAACCGCTGCAAAGGTCATCACGTGATGCCGTGCATACATGGTGCCGCTGAGATAGCCCATGGCTCCGTATGTGAAAAGAAGACTTAATAAAAATGATATCAAATATTGCACGTCAGAGCGAGAGGAGCTGATCCGTTTCAGCGATTGCATGGCAGGGGCCATTAAAGTAAACAATGCGAGCGCAAAAGATATCATGCCTAGCCAATATACGCGCGAGGTTCCTGCCGGAAAAACGGTAATGGCCGAGGCGATCAGGGCGAAGGAGCCAAATATGATGAGGTGAGCGGGCTTTTGCTGGGTAATCCATGCCCAGGCTTGAGGGAATATCAAATAGATGAGAAATCCGAAAGCAAGCGTGGTAACACCGACCAGCATGAAACGGTCTATCGCATAGTTGTACCCGGAATAATTAAAATAAATGACAGAGGACGAAAGACTGATCGCGAAAGCAATTGCCAGACTGAAAACCACCCTAAATATCAGTTGAAATAATTTCATTCTAAAGGATCTCCGGAATATTTTCATGAGAGTCCTGTCTGTTGAGGACTCCCGTGTTTGTTGAAGACTGTTACTTGAGTTCCTTGACGAGCTGCAGGAACTCCACCCATTCCTCCTGGAAGAAATGTACGGTGACGTTGTTCAATTCGATATGATAGGTAATTTCACCATCGGGTTCTTCGGCTTTCCATGCGAGGAAGTTTTCAGTCTCTGCGATGGTGCCAGTGCGGGGTTCGTTGCTGTTATTGCTCATGATATTCTCCTTGGGTGGATATGATTTTAAAAACAATGATTCGGGATGGTTATTATTCTTTTTTGAGTTTCGAGCCGAGGTTTCGCAGGAAGCGTCTGATCGTGACGAAGAGGCGCGACCCGGGTGCAGGGAGCGGTTGGTGCAGTTCCGCTTCAGGCCATGGATTCAAATCCAACATTTTCCGCATGGTGTATCTCCACAATAAGGCGGCGGTGGCGAGAATGGGAGCGGCAACAACCACACCGAGGATACCAAACAGATTGGCAGCGATGATGGCGGCAACGAGGACGGCGGCTGGATGGACTTTTAGCGCGTCTGAAAGAATGCGCGGCGAAACGATGTTATCAAAGATCTGGTCGATCACCAGCGCTATGATGAGAACAAGCAGTGCATAGTAAAAGGGAGAAAGGCCAAAAAGTTTGAAGACTTGAAAATAGGAAACAAGAATAAGGACGATCCAGTTGATGGCGGGACCGACATAGGGCACAAAGCGTGCAAGCCCGGCGAGGAATGCAAGACTGATCGCGTAATGCACACCTAGAACACTTAATACTATGGTGTAGACGATGACAGTGAGAAAGAAAATGATGATCTGTCCACGCAGGAAGGCATTCCAGACGCGCCCAAGTTCACGGTTGAGACGGGCGAGGTCTTCCGTGTAGCCGGGGATGTCAACTGTGATGATGCGGTTGCGGAGTCCGCCGCTTTCTGTAAGCACAAAATAAGAGACGAGAATCACGAACAAAGTCCAGCCAAGGAAGTTTGCTGCACTGCCCGCCACAGTCCCCAACAATGTGCCGGTGCGGCTTAACAACGGCTGTACCATGCCCAAGACCTGGCTACTCAGGTCTTGCAAGTCCAATGCGCTGAAATCCAATTTGAATGGACCGAGTTGATAGACCTGCCCTGAAATATTTTCAATGAGTTTTGGGAGGGTCTTGAGCGCATCTTGCAGGATGATGACCAGGCTTTGGATTTGTTGCACCAGCCCCACGCCTCCGAGTGTCAGCAGCCCGAGCAGGAGGATAATAATGAACACATAAATGATGCCAACAGATACATTCCAGGAGAAGTGAAGTTTTCGTTGTAAGAAGTCGGCAATGGGATGAAACAAATAAGCAAATACGAGCGCAATCAGCAGCGGGCTGATGATGAATTGGAATTTGACAAGCAGCGCGCCGACGATAACAACGATTGTGAGGGCGACAACCAGTTTTGTGTTTGTACCCCAGGATGGGGAGGTTGGGTTTTGTGACTCTGTCATGAGGTTTCATCCAAATAATAAAACCAGTTTTTGGGATGTGAACTGGTCATTTTCATTTTATCAAAGATGGATGATTTTACAACATTAATGGCTGCCGCGCGAATAGGATAAAAAACACCCCGCGAATTCATTCGCGGGGTGTTTGGCTCAGCGTCGATTAGCAACCGGACAAGAAGGGGAAGAATACGCACCAGCGGAACGTCGCGTCGACCCACCAGAAGAAGCTGATACAAAGACAAATGAAAAAGAACACGCCGACGCCAATGAAGATTGGGGTCATGTTGGTCTTTTTACCTGTAGTTGGAGGCGGGGCATAGCCGGGAGCGGGATTGGCATATACTGGTGCGGATTGTTGCACGGGAGGCGGTTCCACGCGGGCTGATTTACGCGACACAGCCACTGTGGCACCGGGATCCATATTGATGGCGTCATACATCAGGACGATTTGTTCACCGAGGGAGACTACATCTCCTGCTTTCAATACAACGGGTCCGGCGAGGCGCTGTCCATTAACAAAAGTACCGTTGGTGGAACCGAGGTCTTCAATTACATATTTCCCGCCCTGGAATGAAAGACGTGAATGTTTGCGCGAGACTTCTGCATCGTTGATCGCAACGCCGTTGGATGAATCTCGGCCAATGGTGAGTTGATCCCCATCCAATGGAAAAGTTACTCCGGGAGTAGGTCCCGATCTCATAACGAATTGGAACTGTGCCATCTTCTTCCTCCAAAATATAATTTCAAAATAATCTTGTTTAGTTTACAGTTTTCGGGGTGAAAAGTCAAATCACCCTTTTTTACCAGTCTTTTTGACCGTTTCTTTTGCAGCATCTTCTATGCGAGGCTGGGTTTGGCTGCCTGCTTTTGGGAAATAGACCATGAACACAGTTCCTACGCCGATCTTGCTTTTTACCTCAATGCGCCCGCCATGCCCATGGACGATTTGTTTGCAAATGGATAGGCCAAGGCCGGTACCGGACGCGCGCGATTCGTGTTCGCGCACACGATAGAATTTTTGGAACAAATGCGGCAGTGATTCATCAGGGATCCCAACTCCCGTATCCTGAATATAGACGCAAAGTTCATTTTCCATTGATTCAGCGCGCAGCATTACGGTCCCGTTGGGGCGGTTGTATTTTATTGAGTTGCTTAATAGATTTAATAATACCTGCTTGATCTTATCGCGGTCTGCTTCAAGCAGGGGCAGGTTTTCGGGCGATTCGACGCGAAGCTGGATGTTATCTTCGATGGCTTTGGAAGACATGACATCCTTGCACTCATACATGAGGTCTGCAACGCTGAAGATCGTTTTGCGGAACTGCACCCGTCCTGATTCAAGCCTTGCGAGATCAAGGAAGGAGGAAGCCAGGGCGTTCAGGCGCATGGTCTCATTGTGAATGTTGTTGATGATCTGGTCTCGCTGCTCCTGCGACATTTCGGGCCGCAGCAACAGATACGTGGCAGTGCTGAGAGAGGATAACGGCGTACGCAATTCGTGAACAAATTCGGAGATCAGATCTGATTGCTGGAAGAGACGCGCATTTTCAATGGCGACAGCTGCTTGTGCGCCCAGCACAAGCAGCATGGATTCGTCTATATCGGAAAATTTGCCTCGTTGTTTGTTCAGCGCTTCCAGCACCCCCACAATCTTGTTTTTGGTGACCAGCGGAATCCCAAGAAGTGATTCTGTGGGGAACCCTGTAGTAACTTCCACGTTGGAGAAGAAGCGGGGATCATCGTGAGCATTTGTGATGCGCACTGGCTTGCGATTATTTACGATCCAGCCTGCAATACTTCCTTCCAGGGGAACCATCAAGCCTCGCCGTGTGGACTCGTCCAAATTCGTGGAGACTTGAAAATACAACTGACGGGAAGTGTCATCATATAAAAGGATGGATGCCGCTTCAGCGCCGCTGATCTCCGCCGCGGCATGCACAATGCGCGAAAGCAGGATGTCGAGGTCCAGAGTGGAGGCGAGATCGCGCGCAATGTCGATTAATCGGCGGTAGCCATCCAGGCGCTCGGTTTTAATTTCAGCCATGTAGCACTCTCTCCGTGATTGCAGGTATGATCGTCGCAACATCTTCCAGGATCGCCACGTCTGCGCGAACGTTCAAGTAGGTCTGAGTATTGTTGACGATAATGAGGTGTGCTCCGCGATCCAATGCCTGCATGGGTAAACCAGCCACAGGCAGGACCTCCAACGAGGAGCCTGCCACCAGCATAAGGTCACATTGACGCGTCTCCCGCTGTGCCTTGGACATCGCAGCTTGCGGAAGTTGTTCGCCAAAAAGGATCACATCAGGCTTAAGAAGTTGGGCGCAGTTTGGGCATTTCGGAAGTTCGCCCGTATCTACGAACGGAGCCAGATACTCCTTTGCCTGCACCTGATGATAACACTGGGAGCAGGTTAAAGTTTGCATGGTGCCGTGCATTTCGATTACAGTTTTTGATCCCGCTTTTTGATGAAGCATATCTATATTTTGGGTGATAATGGATTTTATTTTTCCCGCCGCTTCCATTTGCGCCAGCGCCAGGTGGGCGGGGTTCGGTTGGGCATTATAGATCTGACTTGCCAGTGGACGGAACCACGAAAAAAAACGCTCCGGTCTCGTACGAAAGGTGGTTAGGGAGGCAGCTTCCAGCGGTTCGTCCTTGGACCATAAACCTGTTCCCGTGGAACGGAAATCCGGTATCCCTGACGGTGTGGACAAACCTGCGCCGGTGAGAATAACAGCGTGCTTTGATTGGCGGAACAAATCCGCGGCGAACTGAATGTTTTCTTGAGTCTTTTCAGAAAAGGGGATCATCGCGCCTTTTCGCGCTCGATGACCGCATCCGCAATTTTTAGGAATTGCTGGGAGGTCATGTTTGTCGGTTGCGACATCACAGCCGGGGTCTGCATACGTGCTGCCTGCATGAATAGTTCCGGAGCAGGCGTGAGCGTGGCTGTGATCGAATGTCCAAGTTTTTCCTGAACCTGAGTCCATGCCATTTGTGCTTCCGAGCGCTGGCGATTGTTCAGCACCACGTTAATGTTCCTGTGGTCAACATCCAGGGCGGCGATCTCTTCGATCAATAATTTTGTATGTTGGATGGTACCTGGCACGCCTTCTAACACTACCATGCACTCGTTGCACATCGGAAGAATTTTTTGGACAAAGGCCGGCAATCCCACGCCCATGTCCAGGACGACGAAGCGGGCACTGGATGCAAGACGGGCGATTAACGCCTCATAGTTTTGTACTTGCGAGGTTAATGTCACATCACGCGGATTTTCTGATGCAAGCAGGAGTTTGATTCCTGAGTTGTGAGGCAAAAGGGATGACTGTACTTTTTCACGAGTGATTTCCACCACGCTGCCTTGCAGCATTTCGGTCAGTCCTTTTTGGCTTGATATTCCAAGGTCCATCCCCAGAGTTCCCTGTCCCGGTGTAAGTTCTGCAAGGATAACATCCGTCTGTGCGCGTGTGAAAAGGCTCGCCGCCAGGTTGGTTGCCAGAGTTGAAACGCCCAATCCGCCGCGTGTGGACAATACGCCGACAATATAGCCGTGATGCTCTTGGAGCGCGGTAGTAAGCTCGCCAGTTTCTTTTTTGGGAGCTGTGCGCGCCAGCAGAGCTTTTACATGGGCTTGCAATTCAGTGGGATGTGTGGGTTTTGTTAGGTAGTCATCGGCGCCGACTTCGAAACCGGTGACCTTGTCATCCAGCTGGGTCTTTGCTGTGAACATCAAAATTGGAATGGAAACAGTGGCTGGATTTTTTCGCAGACGACGCGTTACCTCGTAGCCGTCCATATCCGGCATCATAACGTCCAATAAGATCAGGTCCGGGCGCTCTTCAAGCGCTTTGGTGAGCCCTTGGGAGCCGTTCGAAGCCGCACTGATCAGGTAGCCCTGTCGCTGCAGCATCAGCCCAACAAGCCTTAGTGTGTCTACATCGTCGTCAATGATTAGAATCTTTTCAGCCATGTTTACCTCGATAGTCGAATAGAGTCTAGCACAAACAAAGATAACGGACAAGTTCCCATGGGTAATATGTCTCTTCGGTATGAAATCCGCGGCTGGGGGCATCATGACTCAGTTCGTCATATCAGATGGAAGAGGATGTATAGAATGCTCGTGGAATTTAATGCGAAATTTTCAGACCTGAATTCGGAAAGTGACTCGCTTTCGGCACCGGAGGATGACGGTGCTTATGAGGTGTGCGTTGCCAACATCAGCCCAAAGGAGAGACTTAAGCGGCTGAGATTTGGAATTATTCAATTTGTAATAACCCTGGTGATTCTGGCTGCTTTGCTCATACTCGGAGCGGACAAAATCTGGCGGCTGCCTCTGTTTTTTCTGTTTGGTGCGGCAGCGGCTGGATTTTTCCAG
>JACZJB010000231.1 GCA_014860805.1 Anaerolineales bacterium | reverse complement strand
CCACATAGGCATAACTCTCTGCCCGCTCCACCTCGGAAGGCGAGTATATCTTTAAATCTTCCCTTGCGAAGAGCGCGAACAGGTGCGAAGGTCCTTCCACCCAAATTGCCGCATTCGGCGGCGCCACCGAATTCACATACTCGGCTGCTTCACGATATGAAATACCCCAGTAATCAAGGTCATAACGTTCATAGGCGCCGTTCACGCCGCCAATGAAACTATTGTAGTAAATATATTCGTAAGGGTGCAGTGAGATGATCCCGAATAGTCCAGGGACCAGACTCAAAGCGATCACCGCCGCTTGCCATTTGATGTTCTTGATCTTCTCGAATGCAACGCCAGCCATCAAAAAGATGGGCGGGATGATGAACAATATCTGTCTGAAATTATCATACAAGGCGATGTGCAGGACAATGAATAAAATCAACGGGATGACAAACCACAGCAGTGACAGTTCGACAAGTCCGCGCTTCTTTTCTGCGCCGATAATTGATCCTATCCAACCGATAATGGATAACGCCCAGACAGGCTCTGTAAGCTGAATTGCAAATAGTATGGGCAAATACGAGTATGGCAAATCGATGGATTGATATGAAATGCCATTGAACAGCACTGTCCCCAGCCACGGATACAAAGACATTTCCCTCAGACTTTCAAAGAAACGCGGGATGGGATTCATCCACAAATAGGGCCAGGTGAGGTAAGTTGTAACAAGCGCAACCACAGCATACAAGACAATGGCAGAGGCGGCTTGTTTGCCTTTCGTGCGGACTGCATAATATGCAACGATCATCCCTGCAAATGGGCCGAGGATGCGGGTGGACGTAGTACATCCGAGGAGGATGGCAGGAAGGAGAATATTAAACAAAGTAGTTGGTAACTGGGGAGCGAACTTATACCAAGTGATAAGCAGGATTAGTGTGGAAAGTAAAAAGTAGTACGTACGAAGTTGAAGGAAGAGGATGAAATAGCGTTGAGTGTACGTCTCTGCGGGGACGGCGGTGATGTTCTTGGCGAGGAGAGACAGAATGTTTGTCCCGCCTGCATGCGCGGAAAGGACAAGGCTTTCGATGTAGGTGTGAATCGTCTGAGTGAAGAGGAAGAGCAAGAAAACGGAAACTAGCCAGAGCGCGGTAAGAAGCGTGGAGATTCGTTTGGAGCGTGGATCAAGTTCGGCGGGATGTGTCTGTTCGAGGGCGTCAAACTGTTTCAATCCAAAATAAATGGAAAGAAGAAAGAGGGAAAGGAATGGAGTGTCTTTGGGATTGATGAAGGCATGACCCCAGATGACTGGTTGTGTCATGAACAGCAGGGTTGCGCCGAGCGCAGGGATTTCGGTCAGCCAGCGTTTGGCGAGCGCATAAAAAGCCCAAACGCCTGCAAGGTATGTAAAGAAGTAAACGAGATGACGAAGGTCAGGAAGGCTGAAAGGAAGGAATATGCTGAGATACTCCGTGGCACGTTGAACAAACATGATATAGAAGGGACCGTAATAGCCGAGGTCTTCGCGGACAAGATTTACAACGCCCTGCTGCGGCCATGTGGTGTAGGCATTAACGGATTTGACCGCATATTTTTGCAGGGATTTGTCATCCCAGCTTTCACCATATTGATTAAAAGTTAAGAAGCCAACAAGCAGGCTGAAAGCGAGAATGATGAGGATGGAATAATTTTTTTTCATCGGGGGATTGCTAGGCGGCTAGTTTCTGAATCCGTTGGTTGATGTTGGTGAAAACGTGCGAAGTTTCGTTTTTGGCAGTGAGCCACATTAACCACAGCACGATCATCGGCGCGACGAGGCGGCCATACGACCAAGGGAAGAAATCAAAGGAAGGCAGAACAAATTCAAGGATATAGGCAAAGCCAAACCACATCCATAAGTTCGGAGCATCAATACGCTTGAGGATGAGCAGGAATGACAAGGTTACGAACATACCATGATGATCCCACACGATGGGAGAGGCAAGGGTCATCACAATGAAGAGCGGCGGGATGGCGTTCAACATCCGATTTTCTCTGGTGAAGGAGCGAAATTGAACGTTTTTTGCCATTGTAAAAAGAGCGGCGCCCAGCAAAAGACCTTTTGCAGTCAATGCCATGAGGCGGGTCTGCACTATTTGAATTCCGAAAAACGGATTGAGAAAACGCAGGAAGGAATCAAAAGAAGTATCGTGGAAGTTGGTATCTGGGATTTGAGTCAGGATGCGGATGTTCGTGAGGTAATCGAGATATGGAGAGATGCCGTTGGTGAGAACGGGAATCGCGGCAATGATAAGGAAACTGACTGCAAACCAGAATACCCAGCGCCAGTTGAATTCAAGCAGGAAAGCAAGCACAAGCACAGCAGGCGAAGTCTTAAGATGAATAGCGAGAGCAAGTGTCAGCGCAGAGAGAAGCGTGTTTTTGGGGTAGAGAAGAATGCTGAGAAAGACAAGGTCAAGCACCATCAGGTTGACTTGCACGAATCCCAACGTCCGCTGGAGGGGAGTGTTGACGAGGAGAAAGAGGATTGTGGTGAGAACGGCGAAATGACTGGAGAAGTTGTAGCGTTCGAGGATTTGGACGAGTAGAAAGTAGAAAGTGCCGAGGGCGAAGATGTTGACTATCCACAAGGTGATGAGGAATCCCTGATCGCCGAGGGGGACGATATACTGAAGGATGGTCGCCCAAAGCGGAAGATAAAGGTATGTGTCTGGGAGGGATTGTCCATTAGCGAGGGCAGTTGCGGCTTCGAGGTAGTAATGGTAATCGCCATAGCGGAGTCGCTCACGCAGGATATTGAGGTACACAAACATAACGAGGAAGAAACCCGCCATGAGAAGTGCATTGTTTGCCTTTATCTTTTGATTGGCCAGCAGGTAAAGCAATACGCCTATTAGAAGCCAAGTCAATGCGGTGGAGGCGAGCGTTATCGCCAGATTCGATAAGGGCCATTGCTGAATGAACAGGTTCAGGCCTGCCTGTCCATTGCGGAGGTAGATAACGGTCAACTGTGCAATGGCAAAGAAAGTTACGACAAACCAGGATATGAGAGCGAAGCGGAATTGCTGTTTCATATGCGTATCTTACCAGTTCTTTATCAGGAAAAGAAACGAATGGCAACAACGATCCAGAGCCCAATGACAGCAGTCGCCATTTGCAAAGGACTGTTGATCAGAGCAATCAAAACGCTGCTCCAGGCATGAAATAAGACATACGGAGAAAGGCAGGGGGAAGCCGGCATCGCATATTCAACTTTTCGCTTTTGAATAGATGTAACTATCAAGACCAATCCGACCGGGATCGATATAGGCCAAAGGCTGCTATTGAACCCCGTTCCATACTTGATTGCACCAAACATACCCAACGGCCAAAGACCAAAAATCAAAAAGGATAACAAAAAAGCAATTGTGACCGGAGCGAAATTGCGTATGACGAGGCGAAGTCCGCCTTTTCGCCATGAATCAAAGAGCCAGAAAATTCCCACAGCGAAACCTGTCTGGGGTTTTATTGTGATAAAAAATAATCCAATGGGCGGTGGGAGGGTAAAACCGAGAATAGGAAGCCATTCGATATTAGCATTAAGGATAGTATGCACAACAGGCGGAGAAAGCAAAAACAATGCCATCGTTATGGGGTTTGCTCCAAGACGATAGGCTGTGTAGGCGAATACAAGGATGCCGATCAGCATGACCACTGCCCTGCCTGCTTCCACAGGCAATAATGCAAGGGGCAGGAAGGGAATCAGCCCCCAGGGTGCTGCGAAAAATGGCGCCTCTGGAGATACTTCCACGTTATATGGGTTTTTCCCCTGCAACAAGGCTAATGCAGCAGGGCGATATGTCAGGCGCCAGTCAATCCCCAGACCGGCAGGAACTAGCTTCATAATCAGGAAAGTGAATCCAATAAACGATACAATCACAAGACTTATCAAGATGACCTTGGAACGGGGGAAGTTCATTTCCTACTCTCACTTAAAGGAACGTGGCGCGAATTGAGAAAACTGGAGAATTCTGGTTTTATGGAGTTGAAATTTCAATAAAACAACCAGAACTCCAAAACCATAAATGACACTGCGCTTAAAATTGATCGATGATGCTTCAGGGAAATAACGTGTGTCGATAGGAACCTCCCGGAAGGTAAGGCCACACATCATCCCTTGTGCAATAATCTCAGTATCAAAAACAAAGTCATTGCTATTTTCTTCAAATCGTACTGTTTCGAGGTAATTCCGTGAATAGGCTCGAAACCCAGAATGTATCTCTGTTAAATACCGACGAAAACTAATATTTGCTACAGCAGTCAATACTACATTGGCAAAATATTTCCAAAAGGGCATTCCCCCTTCCAAGGGATGACCGCCGAGCATGCGCGAGCCAAAAACTGCATCAGCCTGTCCCTTCAAAATTGGCCAGACCAAATCTGGTATAACAACAGCATTGTACTGGTGATCAGGATGCAACATTACGACAATATCTGCTCCAATCTTAAGTGCCTCTCGATAACAAGTCTTTTGGTTCCCCCCATATCCTTTGTTCTTTAAATGCCGAAAAACCATTAGCCCGGCTTTTTGTGCAACTTCGACTGTATTATCCTTAGATGCATCATCCACAAGAATAATATGCTTTCTATACTCTAAAGGAATTTCATTTAGTGTTCGCTCAAGGGTTCTGGCAGCATTATATGCGGGCAGAACAATAACGATTTTCTTATCAGGAAAACTCACGTCTCTCCTCAGCAAATAGGGATTTATTTCGTATGAAAAATTTTACCTCATCAATTGTTCGACCCTGGATTCGCCCACGCTATAATACTTTGCCTGTGTGTGATGGACAATGATCGCAGCGGTGGATTGCTCTGGAATAAGTTGACCTGAAGTGGCGAGACTCATGCCAAGTTCGGTCTCTGCACCAGGCAATAGCTGGAAGACCTTGAAGTGATCTTCCAATTCGGGGATGGCGGGATAACCCCATGAATACCGCTTGCCTTGATTTTCGCTCAGACCCAACTCGCGGCGGATATGTTCATGCAGGTAATTTGCCGTGGCTTCGGCAGTTTGGACAGCGAGTCCGTGCGTGAAGTAGGCTTCGGTGTAATCGTTGGCAGCCTGCATCTTCTCAAATTTTTCTGTGGCTTCCTGACCGACTGTGACAACTTGAAGCGCTACCACGTCCATTTGCCCTGACTCAACACTGGCATAATAATCTGAAAGCGCAAGATGATCGTCGTAGGGCTGGCGCGGGAAATTGAAGCGTGCGATCTCTTTTTTGTTCTCCACATTTTCGTAAATGATCAGATCATCCCCATCAGCTTGACAAGCAAAGTAGCCATACACGGCTTGCGGCTTGAGCCAGCCATCCTTGAGCGCTTCTTTGGTCATCTTTGCGAGACGGGCATCGAAGTCTTTCTTCATCTTTTCCCATTCCACGCCGTGAGTGTTCTTCGCACCCCACGAGAGACGATACAGTTCATTAATGTTGAGATGTTTGAGAACCATTTCCAATGGCATGTCTTTGACAATGCGTTGACCTAATTTGGCGGGCAATGGAATCGGCGCAGGGATAATATTTGAGCGTGTGCCTTCAGTCTTGCGATGCTCAGGAGTCTGCGAGGCGCGTCCCATTTCCATATCTGCATCTTTGCGGAGTTGTTCGAGCATGGCAGGCTTGCGTTTGGGGTCGATCAATGCATCCATCGTGTCTAAGCCTTCGAAGGCGTCCTTGCAATAGAAGACACCAGGTTCATAAGCGTTGCCATCCTCCGCAAAGAGGATACGGCGGCCAAAGCGGCGGTTGATGGCTGCCCCGCCGATGAGGATGGGAATCTTATGTCCGCGGCGCTGCATTTCGTTGACGATAAGCGGCATCTGCTTGGAGGTAGATACCAGCAAAGCAGACAAGCCAATTGCAGTGGCATTCTCTTCCACAGCTCTCGTGATAATTGTTTCCGCAGGCACTTGCTTGCCAAGGTCAACGACGGTGTAGCCGTTGTTGGCGAGAATGGTCTTGACTAAATTCTTCCCGATGTCATGCACATCGCCGTAGACTGTGGCAATGACAACAGTTCCCTTGGTGACGCCTTCCACTTTTTCGAGATAATTCTCAAGATGAGAAACGGTCTTTTTCATCGTTTCAGCTGATTGCAGCACGAAAGGCAGAATCAATTCACCCGCGCCGAATTTGTCCCCGACTTCCTTCATGGCAGGGAGGAGAACGGTGTTAAGGGTGTGAACAGCAACTTCGTGTTTCGTATTCGTTGTCTCACGGTTGATGATCTCGTCAATATCCGCTTCAACACCTTCTTTGACACGATGTAAAATTTTCCAATGCAAGCGCTGCTCAGGGGTCATGCCTTCAGTTGGGTCAGCAATAGTGGACTCAGTTGAAACGGTGACGGTTTCAAAATGTTGAATGAACCGCTGCAAAGCATCTTCGCGGCGGTTAAAGATGAGGTCTTCGCACAGTTCGCGTTCTTCAGCGCCGATCTCGGCATAAGGCATGACGTGCGCGGCGTTGACGATGGCCATATCCAGACCGGCTTGCACGCAGTAATAGAGCATGACGGAGTTCAACGGCGGACGGGCTTGCGGCGCGAGGCCAAATGACAAATTACTTACGCCAAGCGAAGTCATCACGCCAGGGAGATTCTGTTTGATGAGACGAATGCCTTCGATAGTCTCTTTGGCAGAGTCGACAAACTCCACATCACCCGTAGCGAGGGTGAAGGTCAAGTCATCGAAGACCAAGTCTGCGGGTTTGAGCCCGTGGTCGTCCACAGCAATATCGTAAATTCTTTTCGCAACTTCATATTTGCGTTGGGCGGTCTTGGCCATACCGTTTTCGTCAATGGTGAGACAGATGACTGCGGCGTTGTATTTTTTCGCGAGTCCAAAAATCTTATCGGCTTTTTCGCGGCCCGATTCGAGATGTGTGGAGTTGATGAGACACCGTCCAGGCGCGGTTTGCAATGCGATCTCCAGCACGTCCACTTCGGTGGAGTCGATCACGAGCGGGACGTCCACGCCCATTTGCAATTTCTTGACCACCTTGCGCATTTGCTCGCCTTCATCGGCGCGCTCGGTGACAGCCACGGAAATATCCAGGGCGTGTGCGCCGCCGGCAACTTGTTCGCGCGCGATATCAAGGATGCCATCGTAGTCTTCTTCGAGCAGGAGGCGCTTGAACTTGCGCGAGCCTTGCGCGTTGCAACGTTCACCAAGCAAGGTGGGGGCGGGTTCCTGTCGCATGGCAATCGCTGACATGGCAGAGGCAAGCTGAGGCGTAGAGTGAAGCGGTCGCTTGGGATGAGGATGATGATTCAACTTATCAACAAGTAATTTAAGATGAGCAGGAGTCGTCCCACAACATCCGCCCACAACTGAAATGTTGTGCTTGGTTACAAATTCATACATGTCATTTGCGTAGGGTTCAGGCTCCAGCGGATACACAGCCTGCCCATCGACGTTCAATGGAAGACCCGCGTTTGGAATGCACGAAACCGGCAGCGTGGAATTTTCACCGAGGAAGCGGATCGGCTCGCGCATGTGTTCGGGACCCGTGGAACAGTTGAGACCAATGACATCGATACCCATGCCTTCAAGGATGGTGAGCGATGCGTTGATATCGGTGCCAAGCAACATACGACCCGTCGTATCAAGCGTGACCTGAGCCTGAATCGGCAAATAGACATTCGTTTCGCTGAAGGCTTTGTGAATGCCCGTGATGGCGGCTTTGACTTCGAGAATATCTTGCGATGTTTCAATGAGCAGAAGATCCACGCCGCCTTGAATTAATCCAACAGCCTGTTCGCGGAAGGTGTCGATGATTTCATCGTATTTGACATTTGAAAGCTCGGGATCATTCGTGGAGGGAAGTTTGCCAGACGGTCCAATGGAGCCAGCGACAAAACGCGGCTGACCAGTCTTGGTGGCGTATTCATCGGCAAGTTTGCGCGCGAGACTTGCGGCGGCGACATTGATCTCGTTGATGCGGTCTTGTAATTTGTATTCTGCCATCGTCAAACGGTTCGAGCGGAGGGTGTCCGTTTCGAGCACATCCACGCCAACTTCGAGGAAGGAGCGGTGGACTTTTTCCACGGCTTCGGGGTACGAGATGACAAGATAGTCGTTGCATCCGTTGTATTGTTCTCCGCCGAAATGTTCGGCGGTGAGGTTTTGCAGTTGCAGGCTCGTTCCCATCGCTCCGTCGAAGACAAGGACTTTCTTTTCGAGAGCATCGAGGTAGCGGCGATTGGTATATTTGCGTTGAGTCATTTATTTATTTTTTCCTTCGTTATTTTGTTTTACCATAGATGAATAAAGATTAGCGGGATTGTTTAAAAAGATATGGCTCATAGCTTAATCGTTTCAGTCTCTTCCAGCACAGACCTCGCCCACGCGGTCACATCCGCGCAATAAACTTCTGCATTCTCCGTGCGGACATCCGGAATCGTCTTCGTCCACGAGGTTTTGTTGATAACAGGTTTGCCATCTTTTGATTTGAACTTAAAGGTACGTTTGCCGCTATCCAGTGAATTCTTCACCTGTTGACGAATCAACGATGGTGATTTCTTTTCCACAACGAATTCTCGCAGAAGATCACGTTCATACATCCAACCTTCTTTGGTCAACTTGCTGGAATGTTGGAGCATGTACGCAGCAACAGTCAGGTTGTGTACTGCGCCATATCCCATATCAGTAAATTCCAGCGCAAGAAATTCATCAAAGCGAGATCGGCAGTCTGTTGCGCCGCATTCGGGACAGATCATTTTGGTCTTTCCCTTTAGATGCCCTTTGGCAAGGTTGCGCGTCCTGCATCCGTCATTTTGCCTTCTTCGATCATCCTGCGTGCGCGTTCGATGTTCGTCTCCGTCCAATTGGATTTCTGTCTGCGCGGGGTGAAGCGTTTGGCATAGCGTTGGTCATCCATACCCTTTTCGAAGCCGTCGATCCAGCCGAAGCAGATGGCTTCCTCCACCGCATCCACATAAGGGATGGATGGTTTTTGAGTGAATTTCTTGTACTGGATCAACCAAATCTCTTTACAGGTCTTGTGATTCTTCTCCAGCCATTCGCGGAATTCCTCGCGTGTAGTGACATAAATTGTTTCGCCGATTTCCATTTTGCATCTCCATGTCATTATAAAAGCCGTTGGTTTCGCGATACGGACGAGAAGTGCACTCGTCCCACTCAACCAACGGTATGCATCACAATAAAAGTCGCCTCTCATTTTGAGAGGCGACATGATATAGAAGTCATCTCTCATCTCTCAGACAATTGTCTGCCGAAGTTGGCACCGCTTGAACGGTTGCCGAGGCTTCAAAGGGTCGGTCCCTCAGCCTCTCTGGATGAGCATATCCGTAAATTGTTTAGTCGTACATCTGGGCATATATAACATGAGGAGAGATGCATGTCAAATAAAAATTATGCTTGACTCGGCACGGATTCACAATTAGACTCTCAGATAAGATTTCCCTTAATTGAAAAATGAAAACAGTTCAACCGGTTCAATCTTTTGACAAGATCAAGCTTCTCGCGGATTCCCGCCGCATGGATATTTTGCGCCAGTTGATGGCAGCCCCCGCAACGCTCACGCAACTGGCGCGGACCTTGAAGCAGTCTCCTGCCTGGGTGCGGCATCACATCCTTGCGCTTGAGTCTGCGGATCTGGTTGAAATTAGCGAAACCAAACGGACGGGCAAAGTAACTGAAATTTATTACCGCTCCAAAGCGGATGCGTATCTTTTACAAGAGATCGTTCTGCCGAAAAGCAAAAAGCCCTCGGTGATCTTTTCAGGCAGTCACGACATTGCCATTGAAGAGATCGCGAAATACCTCACCAAGCACATGAACATTCTCAGCCTGCCTGTTGGTTCGCTGGATGGATTGGTAAACCTTCGTTTGGGAGTGTGCCAAATTTCAGGTTCGCATCTCCTCGATGAGAGCGGCGAGTACAACACACCTTTTGTAAAACATCTCTTTCCCGAAGGCAACATGGAAATTGTCACCCTTGCCTATCGCACGCAGGGACTCATCCTTACGAAAGGCAATCCCAAGGGCATCAAAAAGATCACAGACCTCGCGCGCAATAATGTCCGCTTTGTGAATCGCAATGCAGGCTCGGGCACCCGTCTCTGGCTGGATGCGGAACTTCGCAAGCAAAAAATTCCCGTTGAAAAAATCACTGGCTATGAGGTTTCCGTCAAGACGCATAGCGAAGCCGCTTCTTTAATAGAAGCAGGCAAAGCGGATGTCTCTCTTGGTTTGCAAGCAGCCGCCCATCAGCACGGGCTTGATTTCATCCCGCTCTTTGAAGAACGCTACGATCTCATCCTGCCGCGTGAGCAGGAACAGACTCTCAATCCATTGCTGGATTACATCCAGACCGCCGATTTTCGCCAACTGCTTAGTTCCCTTTCAGGCTATAGCTCTGCGCACAGCGGCGAACAAATCCATTTTGAGTAAGATGATGTTGAAAAGTAATTATTAACGGTAGGTGTTTTTTATTTCGTATTTTAAATTAAGGAAATACTTAATTGAACTCTAGTTGCTAAAAAAGGTGAAGACATGCGCCACTTACTTGGAATTGACGATACAGAC
>JACZJB010000230.1 GCA_014860805.1 Anaerolineales bacterium | reverse complement strand
ATGTATCAATGGTTAGGTAGTTCCATGCGCTGCCATCCCAGGTCCAGGCTTCGGTATAGCCAACTCCGCCTGCCTGACCGCCATACATCACGATCATTTCCAATTCCGGGTCATAGAACATTTTGTGTCCGAAACGGGCAGCCGGATTGCAGACCGGGCAGAGACGCCGCCAGTTGCTGCCATCATATTCCCACAGGTCTGCCAGATCACCATTGTTATTTGTTCCACCATACATGACGATCACGCCCCGTTTCTCATCGTATGCCATCGCATGCAGAGACCTGCCAGTGGGCGATATGAGTGTATCGATCTTGGTCCAATCCTGTCCGTCCCATTCCCAAGTACTGTTGTCATAGACCCAGTCGCTGCCGTTCCACTCACGAACCCCGCCAAACATCACAGCGCGTTGTCTTAGCGTATCATAGGCAATGGTTGCGGTCGAGCGCGGACCAGGATGATGCTGTGGCGCCAAAGGCTGCCAGGCGGAGGTTGGCCGAAACACTGCCCGAAACAGTCCATATCCCAGGATCAACACCAACCCCACTGCAATCAGAATCATCAGCCGTTTTCCCCAGGTACGAAGCCAGACGGGCAAACGACTCCCAAGCAGAATCAACACGAACAGAATAAAGAAGGTGATGGAAGAACCTTGAGAATACACCGAACAAGAAATGTAGGAGTGTGCTGCATACATCGGCTGCCAGCCACAGTAGACGGTCTCGAACAATCCAAGTGTGTGTGGCAGGGAGAGGACTCCTGCCAGGAGCAAACCCAGGCGGGCAGGTGCTCTTCGCAGGAAGATCGAGAGCAGCATCAGGTAAGGGATTGCGATGCAAAGAAAGAACCAGGGTCCCCCGCTCAATAGGAAACCGAAGGACATCCGTGGGGTCGCATATTGGGGGTCCAGCCAGTAAGCCGCTGGCTGGTTCATAAGCATCGTGCTGAAATGGGTCATGACCAGCAGGAGCATCAGGACGACCAGTTCCCTTGGGATATGCCGGCGCATGTCTTCCGCAGAGTTTTTTTGTTGAGTCATCATGGTCTGCTTAACTCCCACATATCCTGATAGAAGGTGCCACCATTCAGTCCTCCGAATAGCATCACGGTGCCGCTGGTCTGATCAAAGAACATGACATGACCATTGCGGGCTGGCGGATGGATCGCGGAAATGAGTTGATGCCATTCCTTCCCATCAAATACCCAGGTGTCATCGAAGGCTTGTTCGCCTTCGAAACCACCGAACAACACGATCTCCTGTACGGACGGATAATACGTCAACCGGCTGCCCCAACGTTTGATCGGTACGCGGGGATAATCGAGTGGGAACCAAAGGGCAGACTGCCAGGTCCATAAACCTTCACCGTCCATCAACATGGGTGATTGCATGGATGGGTCGAAGACGATCGCACCAGAGGAAGTGCGTCGGGATTGTTCGAGGGGGATCTGTATCCAGTTCGACCCATCCCATTCCCAGACATCATCAAAAAAGAGATTGCTCATGGTTTCATTGTCATAAGATGAACCACCATAAAGTATCACGGTCTCCTGTATTGGGTCGTAATACATGACGGGGGCCTGCCGTGCGGATGGACTTTGTCGAGGCGAGACGTCTTGCCAATCGACACCATCCCATTCCCAGGTGTCGGCATAGTACCGCCCATCCTGACTGGTTCCGCCAAACAAAACAGTTACCCCTCGTTTTTCATCGAAAGCAGCGACAGCGGCATATCGAGAAGCAGGACTGTGTTCTGGATGGGCTTCGATCCAATCATTGCCATCCCATTCCCAGGTGTCGTTGATGCTGTTCCAGCCAGATGCCTGTGTCCATTGACTGGTGCCCCCAAATAAAACTGCAACAGAACGCTGCGTGTCGTACGCCAGCGCCGCAGACGTGCGCCCTGGAGGAATATGATCCGACTCGACCAACTTCCAGTTATTTTGGGGGCGTATGGCATCATAGCCGACCAGGAGGATTATCAGGCCGATCCAGCCGATGGAAAGAGGACCGAGTTTGGTGAGCCAGCCGGGTTGGCGTTCCTCTGTGGATAGCCAGGGAATCAGATTGTAATGAGATGCAGCCAGCAATCCGACGGCCAGCAGAATGCCAGTCAGCAGGGTTAACGAAACATACACCCCGGAACAATTTCCGGTATTTATAAATTCAAAGGAATGTCCGGCGCTGCAGTGAAACTTGTTTATGGAATTAGTCAGGTGATAGAGAAGCAATCCCATCCAAAGTGGAAAAGCAAATCTTTGATTGAGAACAGCCAGGAGAATACCCACCAGCAGCAGGTAGCCGAGATAGACAGCTACGGTACAGATACCCCATGCGAACGGAGTGCCTAAAAATGTATAGGCAGTGGAAATACCGGGATCCACCCAAAAGCCATCCGGCGCAGCCAATAGTTCGATCCCCGCATGACTCATTATTTGGGCCAGCAAGAACCAGATCAAAGTGCCTGTGAAATAGGGTGGGCTGAATAATCTCAGGATCAGTCTAACAACGGACTGCCGAAATTTGTTGTCATTGCCGGCAGGGAATTCATCCAGGGAATGGAATGACGTGGGTTGAATATCTGGATCCATATGGGGAGGATTGTTCATTGATTCCTCTTCATGGTGAGATGTATTTGGTTTGGTGAAGTGTGTGTGAATGATTCGGGGATATTGACTACTCCCCTATCCGAACCAATAATGGACATATGATACCTCAATTCCAGAAAATGGGGAATGCGGTTTTGGATGCAATAGAAGAAACCTGGGGGTGTCAGGCTCCAAAGCACCAGTAACGCAGACAACCCGTCACCAAAGATGGGAGAAGCTGGATACTGGAAAATCAAATGGAACTTTATCCGGATCAAGTACAAAATATCATTAAATTCTTGACCGCACAGGAGAGCTTGTTGAAACGCATTTCATTGCGTGGCAAAGAAGATGCAGAACAAGCCGGCAGCAAGGTTTATCAGCTAATCGCTGCCTATGGCAGAAGGGTTCGGGAAGGAAAGAAGAGTGACAAACTCATAGAGACCTCAAAACCGAACATCCGCCCCAGTTTCATCCTCCACGGTAACTATTTCACCGTTCATCAAGCCGCCCAGATTTTCCATGCCACGTCAAAACAGGTCAGAGCATGGTTCCGAACAGACAAACTTGAAGCACTTGAATTGCCAGGGTTAGGCATCCTCATTGAGGCTGGAAAACTAAAATTAACCGCTTTCGCGCAGCACCCCGCAGCGCAGCGTCGTGGGCATCCAGCCAGATACGCTTATTCTAAGTCCCGCCAACCCGATATTTCTCCGCGTCACGATGGACGCAAAGTACCTGCAATCCCTTTTTGTGAGCAAAGCGCTGACAATCTGCTTCTTGTTCAAGTGGGCTGGGTTTAAACCTGTGTTTCTGACGATGTCCGAACATAGATGGCTGCTCTACCAGATATTTTGGACTCCTTGGTAATCTCTAATGTTTATTATTGTATGCTCCATCAATACCATTCTATTGACGCCAAAACCGGAAGAGAGAAATACCTAAATCGAAATATCTATAAATGCTATTTTTCGAAAAAAACGTCTATTCCATTTCCGCTTCGCGGATTTGCTGAACTATTTGTAGAATTGCTGCAATTGCGGCGCCTGGCTTTTCAAAGTGAATATTGTGATCACTCTCTGCAAACAGGTGCTGACTATTGGACGAAAGTTGTAGCAGTTCGGTCTGCCATTCCTGCCAGCCCTGAATGGGATTCAGTTTGGCGGTCAGAACGATCAATGGCAGATCGCCGAAGGTCTTCACGGCAGAGGCTTCCACACTTGATGATGGCATTCCCTGCGATTCGTTGGTTAAGGTTTGTGCACTTTGCGGGCGCACCATTCGAGAAAAGTAGGCGTTCTCGTCAGGCGTACCACTGGGCATAATTCCTAGAGGTCGTGCGAGCAAACGCACGATGCCGAAACGCGCCAACATGGCTGGGACAGAAAATGGCTGCGATTCGGCATCGGCCTGAAATTGTGTAGCTATTTGCGATTGGTTGAATTGTCTGGGAGACATCGAATCAACTAATACAACCCCAGCCACTTCGGATGCATAGTCGTTGACAAACACCCGCACGGCGAGCCCGCCCAGGGAGTGTCCTACCATTACGTAAGGTCCTGGAATATTGGCATTTTGCAACAAGGTATGCAGTTCATTTGCGAATTGTGCCGCATCCCGTGGAAGTGGACCCGCCTCACTCCACCCCCAACCTGCCCGGTCGTACGTACAGACTCGCGTCGCCTTAGCCACTCCCTGCTGAACGTCTCTCCACCCGGTTGACCAATCTCCCAACCCTGCCTCAATGATGACCGTGGGGCTGCCCGTGCCTGTACAATTGATGTGCAGGCGATGACCGTCGACATCCACCATTTGACCGGGCGGTGGGTATGCCTTTGCATCAGCAGCTTCTGCTATCGATTCGTAAATAGCCCCTATAAACGCCAAACCCACGATCAAAGCTACAACACAACCCAGCCAGATTAGACTTGTCTTCATTTCTTTTTTTCCTTTTTGTTGATAATGCTCTCACGGCCCCTGTTTAT
The DNA here is from genome assembly GCA_014860805.1 of Anaerolineales bacterium. Classification (GTDB taxonomy): domain Bacteria; phylum Chloroflexota; class Anaerolineae; order Anaerolineales; family Villigracilaceae; genus Villigracilis. Next base: position 2,644 of record JACZJB010000230.1, on the reverse strand, counting down.
TTCGGTGGTATCCATCACAGCAATAACATAGCTGACTTTGTTGAGCGGCGCTATTTTCCATTAGCCATTTCTTTGCTTGGTCAATATCAGTAAACACCTTTTCTTTTTGCCCACGATTGACCATGACGTTTTCATGAAAAATATAATCATCCAGATCTTTTGCGACGACATTCGCCCGCTTGTAAAACGATACGTTAATGTCGAAAGCGGCGAATATATTCTTTAGGCGATTGGGCAATTCATAAATCTGCCACATTGGCAATTTTCGTGATACTTCACGAAAATCTGTGAAAATTAAACGACAATCTTTCTCTTTGGTTATTTGTGCGATTTTGGCAACAAATTCATCGACTTCACCTATAGTCATATCTCCTTGCAATTTTGATTCGACGATGTGCAATTCCGGGTTGTAGAAAACCGTATGAGACATGGGTTCACCTCTCTGAAGACAAGCGGTGACTTTGTGACGAAGTAGCGGCAATACCATTGTTCGATTTTTTGACTTCCTTCACACAGCAACATGCGCTTTCGCTGGATCTTTTGGGCGGCCAGCACGAATTGGCATCTGCTTTGTCGGGATGTTTAGCAACCATCTCCCCGCAACTCCAGCATGGAGCGAGTACCGATTCAATGAGGGGAACCTGTAACAGGTCCGCGCCGATGCGGGCTCGTTCGGTTGTATCCGCATAAGGCGCAAGACCTACTTCCCCATCCACGGTGTAAGAGAGTTGCCCCACAAATTCAAAACCTGCTTTGCTCATTCCCGCGCCGGAAGGAAGGTTTTCCGGAACGTGTATGATCCAAAATCGTTTGGCGTTTTGGAATTCCTGTTCAAGGATGGACTGCAGCAAACGCGGATACAGTCCACGGCCCTGCCAATTTTGGAGCGTGGCAAAATCCCAGAGATAACGATCATCCGGCGAAAGTTCAACATTGATATCGAGTTCGCCGATAGATATTTTGCTTGTGGCCAGCCAGCCGTACGCAACAGGCTCGCCATGCATCCGAGCAACATACGGACGATGCCCATTTATTCGACGGCTTATAACTTCTGCATGAGTGAGGCGATTGATCTCGGCGAGTTCATGCCAGTCGACGGCGGGACCAGCTGTAAATCCGGATAATGATGCGATTGGAGTCAGGGTATCTTCTGTCCAAAAAGTGGCGAATGACATTTTGTTTTCCTCGCAAGAGTACTATCAGGTAGATTCGGAAACAAAGGCAGAGGAATTGAATCCCTTAACGATCAGCCAAATCCCGATGGACATCTCCCACAATCCACCTGGAAGTGTGTGGAGTAGTTGTAGATTGAAGCCCAGGATTTCCAACATGGATCCGATCAAAAAGCTCACGTACCCAATGAAGCCCCAGATGACGAAAAACTGCGGCACCAACTTTGCGCGATAAAACCCGTAGCAAAGCGTTAAACCTGCCATGCCTAAAGCGACCATGCCGATCTGATAGGCATACGCCTGTGATTGTACGAACAGAGCACTCAGGGATTGAAGATAGGCAGTCTCAGAGGCGCTGGCTTTCAGGAACTCGCCCCCCAAAGGAATTTGAAGCAGGATGAACAAAGCCGAGACGGCGATAATAGCGGCTTCAACGAGTCTGGCGCTGAGGTAACCGAGTGCGATGCGCTCGTTATTCTGCTTCAAAATCGGGAACATCATCACCCCGTGAGCGGCGTCGCCAGCGGCGGCAATCACCCAAAGCAATGCACCAATTGCAATCATCATGCTCCTGGCAGAAACTGTCTCTAGCTGACCCGGTGCACCAAGCATCGATCCTGCAATTCCCACTACAAATCCCAAAATGTATAGTATGCCCACCACTTTTGCTGTCAATCTGTATGTGTTAACTTTTGTTTCCATGAAATTTTCTCCATTGGTTGAATTCATTTTTTATCTCATTGTTTGTCTTTTAGATTCTAGCGTTTTGGCGTATGGTAATGACAACTTTTCCCTTTTTGTGTCCTGCCTCAACATACTTGTGGGCTTCGGCAATCTGCTCCAGCGGATAGCTTCGATCAATCACCGCTTTTATCTTCCCGGCCTCGATCAGTCCATTGAGGAAAATTAATTCTTTGGTCTTTTCATTGGACGGTCTCAACCCTGTCGCCGCAATCGCTACCTTCTTTCCGCCTGTCATGGATGTCCATAACATTTGAAACATCGTCGTTGGCGAAGGGACGGTTGTCAGATAAATCCCGTTTTCAGTGAGCGAACCTTTAGAACGTGAAAACGGATTGTTGCCGACCGTGTCAAAAATGATGTCGTACGTCTCACCATTCTTTGTAAAATCCTCTTTGGTGTAATCAATGACCTTATCGGCACCCAACGATTTCACCATTTCCAGATTCGTGGTGCTGCATACCCCGGTAACATCCGCCCCGAAGTATTTGGCAAGTTGTACGGCAATGGTCCCTACCGCCCCAGAGGCTCCATTGATAAGAATTTTTTGTCCGCTCTGGATATTTCCCTTATCTCTAAGGAAGGGCAAGGCTGTTAATGCCCCGTTGGGAAGAGCGGCAGCTTCCTCATAGGTGATATTGGCTGGTTTAATGGCAAGCGCCCCATCTTCAGGCATACAGATGTATTCGGCATATGTACCTAATAACCCCAGCCCGGTATTTCCATACACC
>JACZJB010000229.1 GCA_014860805.1 Anaerolineales bacterium | reverse complement strand
GATGGGGGAGTGGGAATATACGTTGGTGGTGAAATAAAAAACGAAGGCGGCTAATCACCGCCTTCGTTTTTTATTGCTTGTGCTTACTTCATCATCCTCGCCGCTCTTCGCCCGATCTCCACTGCAAAATTCGTCCCACGGTCCCACGGGTAGACTTGACTCATCGAAGCAAAGTACAAGCCGTCGATCGGCGTTTGGATATCGGGAATGTTTTTCGAATGTCCAACCAACGGAACAGGCTGTGCATAATTCGTTTTATGCACCCAGATCTTTTGAATCCACTCGCGTGAAAATTCGGGGTTGAATTTTTGGAAGGCGGGAATAAACCGTTCCAATAATTCATCATCGCTCATTGAAAAATATTCATGCCCCAGTTCCAAATAATCGCCCGCATACACAATGTGGTCGCCGCCAAAATTTTCCTTTGGCACAAAATTTGTGTGTTCCACCAGAGCCAAAAATGGATACCCCTCACCCTTTGGCACGTTGAACCAGTAATACCCGTCCTTTGAAAGCGAATGTTTCAACGAGAGCGTCATCACCACCGCGCCCATCGACTTCAATCCCAGCAGTCCCTTCAAATAATTTTCAGGAAGACTCGGGCACAGCTTTGCCATCAAATTCGGCGACGTGGTCACCAGGACCTTGTCGAAGGATTCATTATCCACGCTCAAACTTCGGGATGCCTGGTCCTGCTTAATGGATTTGATACTCGCCCCAAGCCGAATCTCCACACCCAATGCGCGCAATTTTTCCGCGAACAAATCTGCAAAATTCTGAAAGCCGCCTTCAAATGTGCCGAGACGTGTGGTGCGTGCATGCATGCGCGCCCACAACCACGCCATGTTGACATCTTTGTAGAAGGAGGCAAACTTTCCGATCAAGAGCGGTTCCCACATCTGCTCGTACACTTTTTTGCCGGCCCATTTCAACATCCATTCATGGGCAGTGACCTTTTCCAGCGCGCGCCAATTGTTCGTGATGCGCAGGAACAGCCCAACGAAGCCGAAACGGACCTTGTTCAATCCCCAGCCAAGTCCGGGGAATAGCAGCGCATTGATAATTGAGTCAAACGGGTACCATTTGTTTTTGTAGTACATCACTGTCAGCGGGCGCGGAAAGATGACCTTGTCTTCCAATCCCAATTCGCGGATCAACCCCAGCATTTCGCTGTCTGACTGGAACCAGTGATGGTAAAACTTCTCCACAGACCAGTCCCAATGCGGTTCTTTGAATCCGCTCGCCAGTCCACCCGCATAATTTGCAGATTCGAAAATGGTGACGTCGTGCCCTGCCTTTTTCAAATCCCACGCGGCTGCCATTCCGCCGTATCCTGCCCCGATGATTGCTATTTTCATGTTTCCTCATCCAATGTCCTTGCGAGGGCGTACTTGTTCTTTGCCCGAAGCAATCCTCACAGAGCGACATGATCGTAATTATTTCTCTATTTCTGTCCTGAGTGTATCACTCCACTTGATTCCCTCACGCGCCAGATAATACGCGCCCAGTATCGTGATGGGAAGCCAAAGAGCAACGTGCAAAGTGAGTGTGTATCCCGCCGCAGTGGCTTGATCCACGCCGTAAGCGGTTAAGACCGCGATGCCCGGCGCGTCGAAAGTGCCGATATACCCTGGCGCAGACGGGATGGTGGTCGCAAGATTGACGATGCCGTTCATGAGCATCAACGCAAAAAATGAGACGTTGAAGTTGAAAGCGTGCATCACGAACCAGTATTTGCCCGTCTCCAACAGCCAGATGATGACCGAAGTAAAAAAGACCATTAACACGTTAAAGGGAGAGCGCAGCGAAGCGAGCCCATCCAAAAATTTGTGCATAATGCCGCCAATCTTTTCGTGCAGGCGCTGCGGAGTCAAATGTTCGATAACCCAGGTGCCGATCTTCACGGTCACTTGCGGGAACATGGCTGCCAGCAAAAAGACAGCCAATGCGCCGAGAAAGATGCCGGTTCCATAGATTGCCACTTGTTGAATGTTGCCCACGAAACCGGATGCGCCCGTCAGTTTGGCGAGTTCGGAGAGATTGACAAAGACGAATGCCAGCATCACCACGCCATCAAAAATGCGCTCCACGATGATGGTCGCGAGTGAAGCAGAAACGGGCACGCCTTCCCTGCGTTTTAAGATCACTGCTCGTAACACTTCCCCTGCGCGGGCAGGATAGATGTTATTGCCCATATAGCCGATGGTCGTAATGGGGAACATGGTCTTTGTGGGGATTTTCTTGATGGGACCCAACAGGTAATGCCAGCGCCATGCCCGAATCCATACCCCGATGAAATAGACACCAATGCCGGGGAGAAGCCAAATGTAATTTGCTTTTTGTACCGCGTTCCAGAAGTCTTCCAGGTGAAGGCCGCGCAGAGCCAGCCAGATAAAAAAGATGCTGATCGGCACCCCGAGCCAGATTTGCCATTTTTTCATAGAGGCTGATTGTACCAAAAGTAAAGAGGGGATTTGCTCGGATATAATACGCTCCCCGGAAGGAATTATCATGAAAAAATATTGGTCCACAATTCGCGATTATCTTTTGATCCTTATTTCGAGCCTGATACAGGCTGTCAGCCTGCGCCTCTTTTTTATTCCCTCTAACCTTGCTTCAGGAGGGGTGAGCGGTATTTCCCAATTGATCAATCACTTCACCGGCTGGCCCATCGGTTTCATGGTGCTCCTTGGCAACATCCCGCTCTTTTTGCTGGGCTGGCGTTACCTCGGCGGATTTAAATTTGCCATGCGGACAGCAATTGCCATCGTCACGTATTCACTCTTCACGGATCTACTTTTGAAGATTCCCGCCTTTATCTCCTACTCCCAGATACTTATTCATGACCTGAGCGGCGATATTTTTCTCAATTCGCTTTACGGCGCCATCTTCAGCGGCATTGGATACGGAATGGTGTATCGCGCCCGCGGAACCAGCGGCGGCTCGGATATTCTGGCGCGCATCCTCAACCATTGGCGCGGCATTTCCATGACCCAAAGTTATCTGATCGTAGATACGGCTGTGATTCTCTCCGCTGGGTTTATCTTTGGTTGGAAACAGGCTCTGTATGCGATGATCACGTTGTACGTCAGTGGGCTTGTCTCTGAGACCGTTCTGGAAGGAGGAGCTACCGTCCGCACAGCGATGATCGTGACCGCAAAACCCGACGAAGTCACAAACCGTGTGATCGAAGAATTGGAGCGCGGCGTGACCTGCCTTGAAGGCAAAGGCGGCTATACAGGCAATTCACGTCCCGTGTTGTATTGTGTGGTCAATCGCGCGGAAGTGGCTTCCCTTAAAGCCATTGTGCATGAAAGCGACCCCGAAGCATTTATGGTGATCGGGGTCGCTCATGAAGCCTTGGGAGAAGGGTTCAAGCCGCTAAAGGGACGTTGATTCTTTTCTCTTTCAAAAGAAGAATTACTTTCTTCTCGTATACCCAAATTGATTCAAGGCATTTTGATTATTGCGCCAGTCCTTGGAAACCTTCACGCGCAATTCAATAAAAACTTTCCGTCCTCCCATTTCCTCTATCTCTTTGCGCGCCGCACTGCCAATGGATTTGAGCATTTTTCCGCCTTCGCCGATCACGATTCCCTTTTGTGATTCGCGTTCCACGAAAATAGTTGCAGCGATGTATGCCATGCCGTTCTCGCGTTCCTTGAATTCATCCACGCGCACGGCTAAACTGTGCGGCACCTCGTCCCGCAATTGGAGCAGGCAGGCTTCGCGTAAAAGGTCTGCGGCAATGTCGCGCTCGTACGCGTCTGTGATTTGTTCTTCGGGATATTCAGCCGGTCTCTGCGGAAGTGACTGGATCAGAGTCTCGAGCAGTTCACCCAGCCCAAGCCGCTTCTCTGCGGATACTTTTTTAACCGTGGCTTGATCCCACAATCTGGCATATTCTTCGCTGCGAGCGGATACTTCGTCAGCGCCGATGGTGTCTATTTTGTTTAAGACCAGCAATCGGTGCGTGCGAGGCGGTATCTTGTTGAGCAGCTCCGCAATATGGATGTCATCCTCGGTGGGTGCGGAAGATGAATCCACGAGCCACAGAATCACATCCACACCCGCGAGAGCTTCCTCAGCTTCGTAATTCAGAAACTCGCCAAGTTTGTGACGGGCGTGATGTATGCCGGGTGTATCCACGAAAACGATTTGCGCGTTTTCAAGGGTAAGGATGCCAAGCTGACGGCGGCGGGTGGTTTGCGGACGCGGTGAAACAGCCGCGATCTTTTGACCCAGCAATGCATTGACCAATGTGGATTTGCCGACATTGGGACGTCCGATGATGGCAACAAAACCTGAATGATGTGTCATGCGTTTTTTGAGCTCCAGTTTGCTATGACGAGACTGCTAATAATGAGGACCGCGCCTGTGATCACCTGCCAAGTCAATTCTTCTTTGAGGAAGATCACGCCAAGGGTAACACCGCCGAGCGGGAACAGATATGTGACCATGGTGGCGCGGGTGGGACCGATCTCATGGATTAGATAGTATAACAATACGAATGCCAATCCGGAGCCGAGAATACCCAGCCAGAGCAGCGCGATCCAGGTGAGGGGTAGAGTGGGAATTTTTAGCGGCGCTTCAAAGATGAACGCAGAGAATCCCATCACTGCTGTTGCAGAGACCAAAGGTCCCATGCTCCTTAGAATCCCTAATGTGCCTTCGGTGAATTTACGGGCATAGATGGAACTGCCGGCGTAAAAGATACAGGCAATGATGACTGCCAATTGTCCCAGCAAAGAGCCGCTGGATGTGCCAATATCCTTGCTCATCAGGATAACCACGCCTGCAAAACCGACCAGCAAGCCCAGCACTTTTGGGATGGTCATTTTATCGTCGTGCAGGATGAAATGCGCGGCGAGGATGGTGAAAAGCGGCACAGTTGCATCAAGGATGGATGCAACACCTGAATCGATGGACTTCTGTCCCCATGTGATCAGAAAGAAGGGAATGGCGATGTTGGTGAGACCCAGCACGATAAGCGGCGTCCATTCCTTTGCGGTGCGCGGCATGGGCGCGCGCTGGAAAATGATCACAGCGAGCCCAAACAAAAGCCCAAAGAAGACGCGGAAGGCGACGATGGTGATCGGACCGATTTCCCTGAGCGCAAGTTCGATCCACAGAAAAGATGAACTCCAGATCAACCCAAGGGTGATAAAAACGAACCAGTGTTTTGTTTTCAAGTTGACTCCAATAATTTGAGATGCTTGTTGTTTGTAAATTTCCGATATGGATATGTGAATTATATTTCCCGGGAAATGAAAACTCCACCCGATTCTTGCTGTTTTTACTTGCTGGCACACAACTTTGATATCCAATAAGTTTTATATCTTACCATTGCAAATCCTTCCAAAGCAGGTTGCCCTCTGCATATAATCGGATTATTATTTGAACCACCTTTACGAGTAGGAGAAAAAATTATGCCTCAGCAGAACCTTCCTGATTTTGATTCGCTCTGGGATTATTCGGCTCCTGATCGGACAGAAACGAAATTCCGTGAGTTGTTGCCGCAGTTCCCTGAGAATGAATATCCCTATCTTGAATTGTTGACCCAGATTGCGCGCACACAGGGATTGCAAAGAAAGTTCGATGAAGCGCATCAAACCCTGGATCGCGTTGAAATGCAATTGGATGAAAGTCCTTCGCGCGCAAAAGTCCGTTATTTGCTGGAACGCGGGCGGGTTTTCAATTCGTCGAAACAGGCAGACAAGGCGAAACCGTTTTTCGAGCAGGCATTGGATTTGGCGAAGGCGCTTGGCGAAGATACCCATGCAGTGGATGCGATTCATATGCTGGCGATCATTGCCGACCCCGCCTCTGCCCTGACCTTGAACCTGCAAGCCATTCAAATGGCAGAATCTTCGGGACAGGAAAAAGCACGCAACTGGCTCGGCTCGCTCTACAACAACACGGGCTGGGCATATCATGCCATGGGCGAGTATGAATCAGCGTTGGAGATCTTCCAGAAAGCTGAAGCCTTCCGCAGGGCGAAGGGAGGCGTGAACGAGATTCGTATCGCCGTCTGGTGCGTGGCGCGGACATTGCGTTCGCTTAATCGCCTTGATGAGGCGTTGTCCAAACAGATGAGATTGTGCGCGGAATTGGAAGCTGCGAGTGAGACGGATGGCTACGTGCTTGAAGAGATCGGGGAGTGTTTGCTGGCGTTGAAGCGTGAAGTGGAAGCGAAACCTTATTTTGTAACCGCTTATGAAGTGTTGAGCAAGGATGCATGGCTGGCAGAAAGCGAGCCTGACCGTCTCAAGCGGTTAAAGGAATTGGGAAGTTAGATTCTCTTCACGAGGTAATATTCGCCGCGTTTGAAGCCGCGGTCTAGATAATAATTACGTGTGCCAACGGCTGCGATGACTGCAAGGTTTTCGTAGCCGTTTTCTTTCGCAGTTTTTTCCGCTTCTTCCAGCAGACGTGTGCCAAGCCCTGCGTGTTGTGCGGCGCCTGTTTTTTCGGAGCCGACTTCGAGGGATTGACCGTAGACATGCACTTCGCGGATGAGGGCTGCGCCATCAAGCTCGGGAATGCCTGTTTCTGGCGAGCCTGCCTTCGGGAGAGAGAGGCGGATGAATCCTGCCAGCCCATCGTCTTCTGTGATGAAGGAGATGAAATGCTCTTCGGCGAATCCTGCTGTGTAGATTTGGTCATCAAGGCGCAGACTGGCGGAGTCCACACGTTTGCCTTTTACTTCGCGGCAGCGAATGCACTGACAGCGTGTGCCGCGCTCTTTCATGATTTGTTGGATATCCTGCCGCAGACTGGTGCGGGTATTTCCTTCGACCACGTTGTTGCCCGGAATATCGCGGATGACACGGTTGACACGGCAATAGCGGGGGATGGTGGGTTTGATATCCACGAGCAGATTGACGAGATCGTCCATGCTGTAGGGATGGAACTCACCGCGCTGCCAGTATTCATACAGCTCGGCATTTGCCAGCAATTGATTTGGATATATTTTTATTTCATCGGGACAGAAATCGTCCCATAATTTTTTGAAGTCTTCGCGGTCGCTTTGCGGGGTTGCGCCGAGGAGATTGGGCATCCAATGCAGGACAATCTTAAATCCAGCGGCACGCAGCAGGGCTGTGGCCTGGCGCGTGGACTCGACATCATGCCCGCGTTTGTTGATCTCCAGAATGTGGTCGTCGAAACTTTGTGCGCCCATTTGCACTTTGGTCACGCCGAGATGACGCAGCCATTTTATTTCATCGGGATTGATCTCGTCCGGGCGGGTTTCGATGACCAGTCCCACGTTGCGATGGGACGCGGTTTCATTGATCGTGTGGGCTTCGGCAATGTTAAATGTGCCGACGGCGTTCTTTTCGCTGGGTTCTTTCTGATATATTTCTTCGTTGATCTTGTTCATTGCGTCGAAGCAGCGTTTGACGAACCATTCCTGATAATCGCGCCGATAGGAGGACCATGTCCCGCCGAGAATGAGCAGTTCGATCTTGTCCGTGGGATGACCGAGGTTGGTCAACGCACGGATGCGGTTATGGACTTGCTCGTATGGGTCAAATTGATGTTCCAGCGCGCGCATGGCGCCGGGTTCATCAGGCAGATAACTCTTCGGCATGCGAACGTCGGTTGGGCAGAAGATACATTTCCCGGGGCAGGGATAAGGCTTGGTCAACACCGTCACGGTTGTGACGCCGGAAAGAGTCCGCATGGGTTTCATGCGGATGCGCTCCAGCAGAACCTTGTCAGGGGTGATCGCGCCAGCTTCCACCATTTGGTTGTACGCGGCGACCAGCGCGGCTTTTGTAAGATACCCGCCTTCGTCCAGCGGATGACTGCGCAAGGCTTTCATCACGTCGCTGCCTTCGCGAATCTCATCCAATACATGATGAGCCAGCGCCAGCTTTTGCGGCGTGAGCGTATTGATCTTTTTCCAGTGTTTTCGTCGTTCAGAGAGATCCACTTATTTGACCTTCGTTATATCCAGGTGAAATTCATTCTGCACATCCGCAATATCCTTTTTGCTGAACATGTCAGTGTGCAGACCGCATTCCACTTTGCCTCTGCCGGCCCAGCGGCCCGCGCGTTCATCATCATTGACGCCGATGGCAACCGTGCAGGGAGCACAGCCGACGCTTTTGTATCCCTTTTCGTAAAGCGGATGAGCCGGTAAATTATATTCTTCCATGTATTCCTGCACATCCGACTTTTTCCAATTCAACAGCGGGTTGATCTTCAGCAAGCCATTTTCCTGCAATTCCAAAATCTTTGCGTGCGCCCGCACCGAGGTTTGGTCGCGGCGGATGCCGCTGATCCATGCCTTGATGTCCTTCAACGCTTTTTGCATCGGCTGAACCTTGTGTAAATAACAGCACAGGTTCGGGTCTTCCAGCGGCAGGCTGCGGATATTCTGCTTTGCGAACACATCCCAGCGATGGTCGCGATACAAATCGATCACGTTGATCTTCCACTCCGAAGCAATCTTCTCGCGGAACATCAACGTTTCCCAAAAGTGATAGCCCGTGTCAATGAAGAAAACGGGAATGCTGCGATTGAGCGAAGTTACCATGTGCAGCAGCGGCATGGATTGGGTTTGGAAAGACGAACTCATGGCGATCTCAGGCCAAAATGTATCCGCCGCCCATTGGATGATCTCTTGCGGGGTCTTCGTCTCAAACTCTTCAGAAAGTTCCGTAATTTCGTGTACCGATAACATGCCGAGATTATACCGTTATGTAATGCCCGAATGAGCAAAGCACCTGAAGTTGTAAAGTAATCGAAGGGTAAGTCGCGCAGAGTATAATGCCGCTATGAATTCTGCCACCGCCGAACGCCTGCTTGCGATCAACAGGGAATTTTATAACCGCTTCGGCGACTCTTTTTCCGCCACACGGCAGCGCTTGCAGCCCGGGGTAAATAAAATCCTTGAAACTATTCAAGCGGATGATTCCGTTTTGGATTTGGGATGCGGTAACGGGCATTTTCTCCACGAGTTGCTTCGGCGCGGTCACAACGCTGCGCTTCTTGGTGTGGACTTTAGCCTGCCTCTGCTGCGAAATGCAGAATCCAGGCTGGGGGTGGAGTTTCGGGAGGTTGATCTGGCGAAGCTTTCAGCTTTCAGCGATCAGCTTTTGGCAGTCAGTGGTCCATGGTCTGTGGTTACGATGTTTGCGACACTGCATCACATTCCATCGAACGAAATCCGTTTGGATATTTTGCGAACAGTGAAGAAATTATTGAAGCCAGGCGGGAGATTCATCCTGTCCAATTGGCAGTTTTTGAACAGCGAAAAATTGAAGACTCGGATCCAGGCGTGGAGCAGGGCGGGGCTTTCAGACGAAGATGTGGATGAAGGGGATTATTTATTGGATTGGCGCAGCGGGGGAGAAGGGTTACGGTACGCGCATCAATTTTCAGTGGAGGAATTGCTTGGGCTGGCTGAGCAGGTTGAAATGAGTCTGAGCGAAAGTTTTTTATCGGATGGGGAAAATGGGAAATTGGGGTTATATCAAATCTGGCTGAACGGTTAGGTCAGGTCGTCAATTCATCGAGCATGACGCGGTTGCGTCCCGCTTCCTTTGCTTTGTAAAGAGCGACATCGGCATGTTCAATTAAGGTATGCAGGCTGTCCGCGACTTTTGCCTCTGCAAGCCCAATGCTGACCGTGATGTGCAGTGCGCCAGCGTCTGTTTGAAACGGCTCGTTCATAATTAACTGGCGCAGCCGCTCAGCGACCCGCCTGGCTGATTCGAGATTGGTCTCCGGCAGGAGGATGACAAATTCCTCGCCGCCATACCTGCCAACCAGGTCAATGGAACGTAATGTTTTTTTGCATCGTTCCGCAAGGCTTTGCAGGACTTGATCTCCAATTTTATGTCCGTAGTGGTCGTTGACTCTTTTAAAGCGGTCGATGTCAAAGATCATGGCACAGAAGGGGCGTTCGATGCGGCGGGCGCGCAAGAATTCGAACTCCCCAAGCTGTAATAATCCGCGGCGGTTATAGATTCCAGTCAATGCATCGGTGATGGCTTGGGTTTGGGTTTCTTTAAACAAGCGCGCATTTTCAAGCACAACCGCAACCTGGTTTGCAAATTCCGCAGCAACCTTGATGTCGTCCTCTGAGAAATCATTAGGTTCTGAACTGTCGATGGCAAGCAGGCCGATGATTTTTTCCTGGTGTATCAACGGCACGCCCAGCCACGAGCGGATGTGGTCATGAGGCGGTTCATTGAATTTTTTGTATATTTTCCAGGTTTCCGGAAGGCAGTAAGGTTTACCGGTTTCTATGACTACGCTGTTGGGGTTATCGCCCGGCACTGGAAACCGCAGTCCGATCACATCCGCCATGTTGCTCCAACCGTGTCCGCCGATGATATGCAGCTCGTTCCCTTCCAATATTTGAACGGAAGCGCTGTCATACGGCACCACTTGAAGTAGTTGTTCCAAAATTTGATTGACCGCTTCGTCCAGATCACGCACTTCTGTGACAGCCACACTGGCTTTTCTCAAAGACTCAGACGTCTCTGCCCTGCGTTGAGCCTGTTCCACTGCGTTGAATTTTTCCAACGCCAGCGCAATCAAGTCAGCGGCTTGTTCACAGATTTGAATTTCTTCCAGTTGGAAGGCATGCAGGGTGTTAAAGGCGATCAAAATCCCACCCAGTTTTTTCTGTTTGGCGATCAAGGGCAGAACCAGCACGGAACGTGACGGGAACTGGCTGGTCAAACGCTGGTCTGCGTAGGCGGTAGATTGGGTATCCTCGATCACCAGGGTTGTACCGTGCGATAATGCCGTCTCGGTAAAGGTGCGTTCACCGGGCTTTACTTCGATCTTCGCGTATGTTTCAGCAAACGGACCAGATGCTGCAAGCGGGACGGTGCGCTGGTTGACATCATTCCATAACGTGAGAAAACAACCGTCCGCACGGATTAAACCACCGAGCCTTTCCACGACAATCTGCGCCATGTCTTTTATGTCCCTTGATTTCAGGGAAATGCTCACTAACTCATGCAGCAGGTTAAGAGCGTATTGTCTGCGAAGCAGTTTTTGTTCGGTGCGTGCGCGGGATTCTGCTGAGCCGAAGATGTTTGCTGTCGTTTGAAGCGCCTCCAATTCGACGCTGTTCCACACGCGTTCCGTGAAATGATCATCGAACATGATAAAGCCCCACCATTGCGAATCCACATAGACGGGCGCAACAGCCACAGCCAGGCTTCCCAAGTGTTTTAAGAATTCCTGTTCTTCCTGTGGAAAATCACGGGTTATCCCGAAAAGGGGGAGACCGCGCGAAAGGTAATTTTCCCATCTCTCGAACCCCGCTTTGCTCAGAGGAACATGCTGCAATAATGGATTTTTTATATGCGAGGGCACCCGTGGATCTGCCCATTCATAGCACAGGCTGGAATGAATGCAATCATCAGCGCCTCTATAATTCATCACTACATATACATGGCTGACATGCGCAGCCTGCCCGATCGTATCCAACACTGACGGGACGTTATGTTCCCATGAAGATTCCTTCAGGAATTGTTCTGCTGTCAAACTGATGGCAGACATGATCGACTCGCGGCGGGCACGCGCCACTTCCGCCTCTTTGCGCGTTGTAATATCGTGCAGAATGATCATGATATCCGGAATGGCTTGGATTTGTTTCTGTGAATTCTCCAGCGTGGAGACTGGAGAAACGGTCAATTCAAAAACTTTTGCCTGATTGCCCTCTTGAACTGTGATCTCAGCCCGATTTTCCACCCCGGCGATTAAGTAGGGCGAAAGCTTTTCGGCATATTGTCCCGACATATAAGCGAGAGGCTGCCCAAGCGCTTCATTCTCCGTACAGTTGAGTAAAAGCCCTGCGATCGGGTTGATGTAAGAAATTCTTTGTTGCGGATTCAAAACAATCACGCCGTCTTTCATGGTCTTTAATACGGTCAGATGTTCGAGCGGCAGCACGTCAAGCAGGCGATATTTGCTGATTGCCCAGGAGAGCCCCAGCGCAGTTGGTAAAAAGAATAGCGGCGTAGGATCAAGGTTTTTGATCGGATTAACCCCGGCAGCAAAGATCAAGCTCCCGATGGCTGGAACGATCATACCCAGGAGGATAAAACTTATTTGAATGCGGTAGATACTCGGCCTTTGCATTAATTCGATGACAAGCAGAATGCTGGCATATATCACAAGGATGTAGGAGTACAGGACATGTATCCAAAATAACGGCCTAAATCGAACATCCAGCAAAACGAGCCCGCCGACCGTGGAGACGGTCTCCATGTCCCACATCAAGTGGTGGAAGTTGTTTGTCCAAACGAGAGCCAAAGCTGCGATGGGAAGGCTCCATAACAGGAATTTCGTGCGTGTTGTAAGCAGATGGCTTTTGCCTGTGAACTCAAGGGCAAAGAAAGTCAGACATACAGGCAATGAAACAATGCCGATATATTCGATATTCACAACGGATAATTTTGTCTGCAGATCCAGGGAGAAGATTTCAAGGCTGTAAGTGAACGCCCAAAATGATATGGCAAGCATGGACCATGCAAATGGGACCACCGCCACCGCCGGCCGCTTGCGCCAGGCGTACAACCCCAGCCAGGCGTATGGTATTGCGGCGAACAGATAAATTAAAGCAACGTACAAATTAATCATGATTGCTAATGTTATTGTATGACCGATTCGCTCGATTCTTCGTTACAAAAAGGTCGTAAGCAAACTTTGTTTTCATTTTTGTTGTTAAGTGACTTCGCGCCAGTCTCTGGCGCGAAGTTAGAACCTTTTTAGATGATCACTTTTTGCGGGGCGGCTACGTATTGCCACCAATTGTTGTGAATGCCGTTTTTTCTTCCCGCCACACGCGGGAAGTGATTGAACCACCATTTGTGGTGAGCGCGGATATCGCCTTCGCCCCATTCTGTTGCATTGACGGTGCGAACATCCCCTTTGAAGTTTGGAAAATTCAATTGCCAGTCGTAGCACTCGCTTTTTACTGGGGTAGTGTTGTTCCAGTCATAATCCTGCCTGCTGTTGGGCGCAAAATGGATGTTGCCGCAGGCCGCTTTGCCCGGCGCGATCTTCTCATACTGAATAAAACGTTTCCACAAATTCGCTTCGCCTGTTAATTTGGCAAAGGTTTTCTCCATGATCGATTCTGCACGATGACCGTATGCCTCCTCCATTTCGCCGACATATCGTTCATAGGAAAAGCCCATGATGACAAAGCGGCGTTTGCTGGCGGAGGTATTCTTGAGAGGAGGCGCATTGCACCAGAAAGCATCCGGTCCGCCCATGGTGGATTCGTAAAAACCGGCATGCGGGAATCCGAATATCCACACCTCGTCGATTTCATTTCTTGCAACACGTTGCAGTATATTGTATTTGGTTAGTATAGCGTTGTAATCCGCCTCCTGCGGTATGTGCGGCGGAGACTTGCGTTGTAGAACATCCATATAGGTTTGTGGAGTGTATCGGAACCCATCTGTCTTGGCAGGGAATTCATTTACATCCACACGTTCCACAACTTGATAACGGACCAACCCGGCGCTGACATCAAGCATATCTGCCATGAAACCAGTAATGAGATCGGAAACGCGGTACCACTTTTGCTGCTGGGAGAGGGTCATCCCGTTTGCTTTATCCATAATTGGGTCGTAGACGATCAGAAGCACCTTGCTCTGTGTGATTTGCGCGGGTTCGGTAAGGCTATCCGCCGGATATTTTGCCTTGGCTGAAGACGACTTGAACAGGTCAAAAAACGAGTTGAGAAAATTGGACATCAAATTCTCCTTGTTGGGTTACGGCATGTTCGTGGCGAAATAGACCTGACCATCCACGGCCAGATAAAGCACATGGTTCGGGCTGACCGCTACAGCGCCTGCAGGGCCGGATGAGATTGGATTGGCGGCTCCTGTCATCGGGCGGAACTGGTTTTGCAACTCAAGCGAACGCGGTGAAAAACGCATTACACCACGGCTGTCAGCATCCAGCAGCAAAATGGATGGATCTGGCGGGGCGGCGAAAAGTAATTGAGTGAAATGCGCTGTGCTGAACAGGTCACTGCCCTGATACGCGCCGAAAGGATTCACCAAAGGCAGCGGGTCCTGACATTGGGATGTGCTCGATTCCACCCGGGTATAGGAGCAAATGGAAAGATGCCCATCCCCATGGAGCATGTATAGCTCGTCACCGGTAACAATGAAGTCGATCACATCCTGGGTTGGAGTTTGTTTACCAAAGAAAAAATATGGCTGGTCCACGAATGTGCCGTCTTTGCCGTTATACACCCAGACGGCGCGCGAGGGGGCGTCCAACACATACAGGTTTCCATTCTCCAGTATGAAGGCAGTAACGTGTCCCCAATTGGTGTCCGGCGTGGGCAGGGGAACGGCTTGCGCCACCATCCCCGGCGCGCAATAAAGGAGAAGACCATTTGCGTCGATGCCAAGCATGGTGGCATTGATGGTGTTCAATCCCGGCAGGGCTAGAATATCCACAAGCTGGCCGACTGTGTAATTGCCATAGACTCCCGGACGGCAGTTGAAGGTTGTATCCAGTTGAAAGCCGCGTCCGCCGGGGGCGGGGAAAGCGCGTAACGCTTCTCCATTTGCCGCGTTCAGCAGGAAAAGATCAGTTTCATTTGCAGCCATGCGGCTGATATTGATGTTCGGTTTACTGCTAAACGCCGCATTGAATTGCAGGCGGGTAATGCCAAGCAGCTTATCCAAATTCGCTTCCGCTTCCTGGCGGAGCGTAATGGTTTCATTCGTTTCGCGGTGTGACTCGGCGATCTCGACATTCAGCAAAACGTTTTCCCACGCAATCCGCTGTTCCACTGGGTTGGTCAGCGCCACTGCCTGCGCCTTATTTTCCTGCGCCTGCCTAAGATATGCATCGTATTGTTCACTGCGCCCATAGCGCAGATAAACGACAACCAAGACCACCACCACCATCAACGGGATGAGTACCGCCATAAAAAACATAAGCGTAGAGGAAGGGACGGGATTATTAACCGCTTCCGAGCTTGGAAGCAGACGCGGCAAAAAGTTGCGGAATTTTTCGCCGAGAGTTGCGCTCAAACTACGGGCGGCCTGAATGCCGTTTGCAAGCATCTTCGCTGTCTGACGCGTTCGTAACGAGGGTTCACGCGGTGACTCGGGTTCGGTCACTTTTTGAGGCGGGATGTTTTTCTCTTCAACAGCAGGGACTGGCGCTTCAACAACTTCGACCGTTTCAGGAATATCTGTTTGTGGCTTCGGCTGTGCGCGTGGAATGGAGGAGGGAAATTCGCGCGGCAAAGTATTTCGCGGCAAATGGGCTAACGGATTTTCGGGGACAAGTGCTTTCTCCTCCTGCGGAGGAATGGCATACGCCGAAGGTTGAACATAATGCGCTCCAGAAGGCGCAGCCTCTTGTGGATAGTCAATTGTTTCTGGAACGGATTCAGGTTCATCAGGCGTGGATTCTGCTTCTTGAAGATGAGGCAGGCTTGAGATTAAAGCGGGAGGCGCAGGTTCTTCCTTTGGCTTTTCTTCCTTGATTTCAGCCGTCCCGTTAAAGAAGTTGAACCTGCCCGTTCCATCTGTGGCTTGAAGCAGGACTGAATTCAGGTCGTCGCGGGTGAGGGTGATCAGGCGGCGGCGCATCGCATCCAGCGAGGATGGGCGGGAGTCGTCGAGCGTGCTTTCCCATGCGCCGGGAATCCTGCCCGCCAGCAGGATTCGGTCACCTGCGCTTAACGTTATCTGGCCGTAATGAAGGTTTGTATTTTGACTGATGCCCAGCCCCTTGCCGGATGAGCTGGGTTCGTGAATGTGGCGGGAATCATTCTGCCCGAACCAATAGACATGCATGGGGCCGCTGATCGAAATTGTGCATTGCGAATCGCGCAGTGCGGCAAGCGTGAGCCAGCCGTTCGTATATTGTCCGCGCCCGCTGGTGGACATGTTGCGGTCGAGCAGGGTTTTATTGACAAGTTCCGTTGCGGCGCGCAATGCGCTGGTAGTTGACCCCGATGTTTGATAAAACGCATTGGCGGCATCCTGCGCCACTTGCAAGTATTCGGAAGATGAAAAAACCGCATTGCCTGTCAGCAGCAAATACACCAGCAAACGATCCTGTGTGCGGATGCGCGCTGCCTGGGTCGGTGGAGTTAATGCAAGCAAACCAGGCAGGTTGGCAATTTCCTGTCCATTGATGCGGTAGAGGGGAGCAAGCGTGAGGTCGAGAGCCATGTAAGAATAAGCCTTAAGCGCCTATCAGAGAATGCGTTTCATATTGATTATAACTGGTAAAATTTGGCGGCCATGGAATATACACTTCATAAAGATTTTTCTGAAATAAACGCACAGGAGTGGAACGACCTTTTGAAAGAATCGGTCTGTGACACTCCCTTTTTACGTCATGAGTATCAACGCAGTTGGTGGGAACATCGCGGCGGCGGCGAGTGGCAAAATGCCCAACTCATTCTCGTTTCTGCGCGCGAAGGTGACAAACTCATCGGTATTGCCCCTCTTTTCGTTGCCGAATACGAAGGCAAGCCCGCTCTTCTTTTAAATGGCAGCATTGAAATTTCCGATTATTTGGATTTGATCGTGCGGATGAACGACCTTTCAGGCTTCATCGCGGGACTGCTGGATTTTCTCGCCTCTTCCCTTGCCGATAGCTGGTCCAGCCTCGATTGGTATAACCTGCCTGATTCATCTCCCACTCTCGCCGCCCTCAAAGCGGAATCCGAATCTCGCGGCTGGGTTCATCTCGAAGAGATGTATCGTCCCACTCCGCGCATTGCCCTTAACGGTGATTTTGAGGAATATCTCTCACGCGTGGAAAAGAAGCAGCGTCACGAAATTCGCCGAAAAATGCGCCGCGCCGTCGAAAGCGAACGCGGTGTGCGCTGGTTCATTTCTGACATGGCTGACCCCGAAGCAGAAATTGACGCCTTTTTAAAATTAATGGAACAGGATCAAGGCAAAGCCAGTTTCCTGCGCGAACCCATGCGCACGCAAATGCGGGAAGTCATCCGCGCCGCGCATGAGAATGGCTGGTTGTGGATGGCCTTCCTCGAAGCCGATGGTCAACGCATTGCGGCTGCGCTTAACTTTGATTATGGCAATAAACTCTGGGGCTATAATGCCGGCGTCAACCGCGATTTTATGGATTTATCCCCTGGCTGGGTCTTGCTGGGTTACGTTCTTCAATGGTGTTGTGAAAACGGACGGTATGAATTCGATTTCATGCGCGGCGATGAAGAGTACAAATATCGCTTTGGCGGAGTGAATAAGTACGTTATGCGAGCAAAGTTGATAAGAAAATAAAAGCAGGGACACAGACGACTGTGTCCCTGCTTTTATTCTACAGTTTGATTATCCGCCGCCGCTTACGCCACCGACGATTCCGCCTTCGGTCAATTTTTTTAGATCACCCAAAGCAGCTTCGATCTCTTCAGTAGTCACCATCCGATCTTCATCCCGGTGCTTTAGTGTGCCAGCTTTTGCTTTTTCAATGGCCAGCTCGCGGATGGAGGCATTATTTGCAATAGCTTCCTTTACCAGCGCAGCTCCCTGTGTATACCCAATTACAGGATTCAAAGCTGTCACAATGATGGCATTCTTTGCCAGCCAGCCTTCCGCTTTTTCCCGGTTGCCAGTCACGCCTTTCACGGCGCGTTCTGTAAATGCGTTGACCGAGCCGATAATGACTTGCATCATCTCAAACAGATTATGCGCGAGGATGGGCATCATCACATTCAGTTCCAATTGCCCTGCCTGGGCTGCAAACGCCACTGTGGTATCACAGCCGATGACATGGAACATGGCTTGATCGAGCATTTCCGCCATGACAGGATTAACCTTGCCCGGCATGATGGAAGAACCAGGCTGAACGGCGGGCAATCTGATTTCGTCGAAACCAGTTGAAGGTCCAGACGAAAGGAGGCGAAAATCGTTTGCGATGCGGATCAATGTCAACGCCAGAGTCCGCAGTGAAGCGGAGAAGTCCGCCGCATCCGCCATGGATTGCATCGACTCGAAAAGATTATCGGAATTAACCAACTGCAACCCAGTCAACTCGGATAAGACGGCTACCATGCGGGAGTGGTATTCAGGATGCGCGTTCAACCCGGAACCGACAGCTGTGCCGCCAATCCCAAGCCTGCGCAATCCCTCAGCCGATCTGCGGATGCGTGCTGCGTCACGCTCCACAGCTTTGGCGTACGCGCCAAATTCCTGACCCAAACGTACAGGAACTGCGTCCTGCAAATGCGTGCGGCCTGACTTGACGATCTCATCGAACTCAAGCGCTTTGGCTTCAAGTGTTGTATGAAGATTTTGCAGTGCTTTTAATAATTCATCCAAACGCCATAGCGCGCCCAAGCGGATCGATGTTGGGATCACATCGTTCGTGGATTGCGCCATGTTGACATGGTCATTTGGATGGACATAATATTTGCCCAACTCCCCGCCCAAAATTTGAGTGGCGCGATTGGCGATGACTTCATTTGCATTCATGTTGTGACTCGTCCCCGCGCCCGCCTGGAACGGCTCGACGACAAATTCACTGTCCCATTTGCCGTCCATTACTTCTGTTGCGGCCTGTACAATAGCCTGTGAAAGCTGCTTTGCGGTGAAGTGCCTGCCGTCCACTTCACGGTCGTTGAACAAGCCCAATTCAAAGTTCACCAGGGCCGCGGCGCGTTTCACTGAGGCAATAGACCAGATGAAGGCACGCCAGGGGCGCAATCCGCTGATGGGGAAGTTTTCCACTGCGCGCTGTGTCTGCACACCATACAACGCCGAAGCTGGTACTTGAATTTCACCGAGTGAATCTTTTTCTTTGCGAAAATCCTGCTGGGTCATGAGTTCTCCAAAAGAGATATTTTTTCCTATTTTACACCTTCCTTGTTTGAAAGCACGGGTATGGTTTTAACCAACGGTAATTGCTGGTTTGTAAGGCTGCCGGGCAAAATCGGCTCTTTTTTGTTTGGACATGATATATAATGTTTTATATGTTTGATCGGTTACGACGTTCCTTTAACAGTCCGATCTTCGATAATGAAGAAAAAACACGCATCGCGCAAATACTTAATTCCTTTGGGTGGAGCGCCATTGCCATTATTTTCGTCATTATTTTGAACCGCGTGGCCATCCAGGGATGGACGAGTCGTTCCTCGATGGTCATTTTGCCGTTGGTGATTTTGATCATGATCATCATACTGATCATGATCCGCAGGGGTATTGTGCTGGGGGCTGGCCGGTTTTTAGTCGCCTCTACCTGGCTGGCAATGACTTATCAGGCATGGCATTCCGATGGACTCCGCGATGTGGCTTCCATCGCATATATCGTCATCATCCTTCTTGCAGGCTTATTGATCGGCTGGCAGGAAGGACTTTTCTTTGGTTTGCTGAGTGTCTCCGCTATTTGGTATTTTGCTTATCAGGAATATCAGGGAATACGTCCGTTTACAATTGATGATCCATATAGTTATACGCGTGACCTGACCGCAGTTTTTTTGCTGGCTGGCGTTCTCATTTATCTTTTGATTCAAAACCTCAATCTTTCCTTGAAGGAAGCCCGCCTGGAACTAAAAGAACGTTTACGAGCGGATGAAAAACTTCAGACTCAGGCAAGATATCTCACCGCGCTTCATGAAACGACCCTTGGGCTGGTCAACCGCCTTGAACTAAAACCACTCCTTGAGACCATTCTCAATAACGCCAGTGAACTTCTCGATACGCCCCACGTTGGAATAGACCTCTTGCTGCCCGATGAATCCGCCCTGCGCCAGGAACTTGGGCACGGATTTTTCGCCAAAGACAACGGCACGCTGGTTGAAAAGGGCTTGGGGTTGACGGGCAAGGTTTGGGAGCAAGGGAAGACCATCCTTGTGCAAGACTATGATGAGTGGGAAGGAGCCAACTCCACAGCGATAGGCGTCGGGTATGGGGCAGTGATGGGCACCCCTCTCACGTCAGCACAAAAAGTGGTTGGGACGTTGATCGTCACTCATACCGACAAGGAAAAGAAGTTCCAACCGGAACAGGTTGTATTGCTGGAACGTTTCGCCGCGCTTGCCTCACTCGCCATTGATAATGCCCGCCTGTACGAACAGGCGCAAAGGGAAATTAACGAACGAAAAACAGTCGAGTTGGCTTTACGGTCCAGTGAGGAATTATTCCGCAAAGTATTCAACAATAGCTATGTTGCCATCGCGATTGTCACGCTGGAAGAAGGCCGATTTCTGGAGATCAATGCCGCATTTTGCGACTTGACCGGCTATCAACCTGAGCAGATCCTTGGGCACACAGCACTTGAACTGAATTTTTGGGAGAAGCCCCAGGCGCGGGCTGCCTTCGTCCAGAATCTTTTGGAAAAACGTTATTTGCAAAATGTCGCAGTTGACTTTGTTCTCAAGGACCGCCCCAGCAAAACCTCCATCGCCTATTATGAATTGATTAGTATTAAAGACCACCAATGTATTCTCTGCATGTTCTACGATGTCTCGGAACAGCGGCAGTCTGAGAGGGCGCTCAAGGAAAGCGAAGAGCGTTTCCGCAAGGTGTTTGAAGCCAGCCCCGTGGCGATTTGCATCACAACAATGGAGGAGGGGCGTCTTTTGGACGCCAACGATGCTTATTGGAAGATGACAGGGTACGATCCCAATACTTCCATTGGTAAGTCGTCGGAAGAAATGGAAATGTGGGACTCTCCTGAAGACCGCCGTGTTTTTATAGAGAAATTAAAGCAAACCCATTCCCTTTTAAACCCGAATTACGAATTTGCGGAATATAAAACGAATGCCCCGCGTTTTGCAATTGCCTTTTATGAACTGATCGAGATCGACGCGCAGCCCTGTATTCTCTGCATGTTCTATGATGTGACCGAGCAAAGACAAGTGCAGAATGAACTGCAAAATGCCGAAGCACGCAAACGCGCCATCCTGCAATCCATTCCGGATATGATCTTTGAAGTATCCAAGGATGGAAAAATTCTGGATTTCATAGCATCGGCTGAGTTCACGCCGCTCATGCCGCCTTCAGAGTTTATTAACAAGAATATCAAGGATATGTTCCCCTCTGAAATCGCCAAACAGACTGTGTTTGCGATTGAGCGTTCTCTCGCTACTCAGCAATTACATGCCTTTGAATACGGAATGCCGCCCGGAGAGGAAGTCCAGTTTTTTGAGGCGCGCGTGTCAGCGGTCACTTCCGAATCGGTCATCATCATGGTGCGGGACATCAGCCAGCGCAAATGGGTGGAGACCGAACGCGAAAAACTGATTAATGAACTTGAGGAAAAGAACAGCGAGTTGGAACGTTTCACCTACACTGTTTCTCATGACCTGAAATCTCCGCTCATTACCATCAAGGGTTTCCTCGGATTCCTGGAAAAAGATGCCGCCAGCGGAAACATCGTCCGTTTTAAGGCGGATGCGCAGCGCATTGCTGATGCCACCGATAAGATGCAGACTTTGTTGAACGAATTGCTAGAACTGTCCCGTGTGGGGCGGTTGACAAATCCGCATCAGAATATTTTATTTGAAGAACTCATTCAGGAGGCGCTGACCATTGTCTATGGGCGGTTGAGTGAGAAAAATGTTCAAGTGTATGTGGGCGAGTCGTTGCCAGTTGTACATGGAGACCGCAGGCGTTTGATCGAAGTGCTTCAAAATCTGATCGACAATGCCGCCAAGTTTGCAGGGGATGTTCCAGACCCGCTGATTGAAATTGGCTGCGGGGGGTATGAAGACGGCAAACCCATTTTCTTTATCCGCGATAACGGCATTGGCGTTGACCCGATCCACCACGAGAGGATCTTTGGCTTGTTCAATAAGCTGGATGTAAACTCAGACGGCACGGGAATTGGACTGACTCTCGTTAAGAGAATTGTCGAGGTTCACGGCGGCAGGATCTGGGTCCAGAGCGAAGCGGGAAAAGGAGCGACCTTTTTCTTCACGCTTCCTGCCAAATCCGATTCCTGATTCGTGATATAACTGGCGCTATCTCATCCCAGGAGGATTATATGAAACGTGCAGTCAGTATCAGCATCGGCTCATCCAAGCGCAACAAAGCTGTGGAGGTGACTCTGCTCGGCGAAAAGGTCAGCATCGAACGCATAGGTACGGATGGCGATATGGAAGCCGCCGCACTAAAATACAAAGAGCTTGACGGAACCGTGGATGCATTCGGCGTCGGTGGGGCGGACTTGGGCGCCATTATTGATGGCAAATGGTACGCCTTGCATTCTGTGACTCCCATGGTGCGGTTCGTAAAAAAGACCCCGCTGGTGGATGGCGGCGGTTTAAAGAACACACTTGAAAATAAAGCCACCGCGTTCCTGGATCAGAAAATCGGCGATTACATCAATTCCCGTGGACGCAAGGTGCTTGTCACGTTGGGCGCAGACCGCTGGGGACTTGCCCGGGCTTTTTCGGATTCCGGTTATGAGACTGTGTACGGCGATTTGATGTTCGGACTGGATATCCCCATTGCCATTCGTAAACTTAAAACCCTCAAGACAGTAGCCGGATTGTTGATGCCGATTGCTGGACGCCTGCCTTTTGAATGGATCTATCCCACTGGCGAGAAGCAGGAGAAGCGCACGCCGAAATGGGGAAAATATTATGCCTGGGCAACTGTCATTGCGGGCGATTGTCATTACATCAAACGTTTCATGCCTGATGATCTTACCGGCAAGGTCGTTGTCACGAACACAACCACACCCGAAGATGTGGAGGCGTTCCGCAAGGCTGGGGTCAAATATCTTGTGACAACAACCCCCGTGCTTGAAGGACGTTCGTTCGGAACAAACATGATGGAAGCTGCGCTCGTAGCTGTATCGGGGAAAAACCGCCCATTGACCTGGCCTGAATTGGATGAAATGCTCGACAAACTTGGCTTTGAACCTCAATTGCAGGAGTTGAATTAAATATGGATGCCATCGTAACTGCTGGCGGAATTCCGCAGCCCGGCGACCCGCTGTATGTTTATTCCAATGGCGACTCAAAAGCCTTGATCGATGTGGCAGGCAAGCCCATGGTGCAATGGATTTTGGATGCGCTTGGCGATTCCAAAAAAGTGGATAATGTCATCATCATCGGGCTTTCTTCGAAGAGCGGTCTGACCTGTAAAAAGCCGCTGCACTACATCTCCAATCAGGGACGCATGCTTTCCAATATCGTTGCAGGCGTGAACAAGTCGCTTGAATTAAATAAAAAGAGCGAATATGTCTTGCTCGTCTCTTCTGATATTCCCGCCATCAAAGGGGATATGGTGGACTGGTTGATCAAGACTTGTATGGAGACAAAGGATGACCTTTACTACGGCGTTTGTCCGCGCGAAGTAATGGAAGCACGCTTCCCGACTTCGAAACGCACCTTCACCAAACTTAAAGATATGGAAGTTTGCGGCTCGGATATCAACGTGATTCACGTCAGTATGACAACCAACCATCTTGATACATGGGAGCAGCTCATCGGCAACCGCAAAAGTCCTTTGCGTCAGGCGGCGGTCATCGGTTGGGATACCCTCTTCCAGTTGTTCACGCGCCAATTCACTTTGCAGAAGCTGGTCGAACGCGCCTCGCAGCGTATTGGTATCAAGGGGCGCGCCATCATTTGGTCGCAGGCTGAGCCGTGCATGGATGTGGATAAACCGCATCAGCTCGAATTGATGCGCGAAGTTTTTGCGAGTCGCAAAAAGCAGGGCGTTGCTGTTGCAGTGAAAAAATCAGCGCCAAAAACGAAATCCAAGCCGAAGAACACAGCGAAGCCAAAGGTAAAGAAAAAATGAGCTTTCGCTCCATCCTCGAACTCGATGCCCGACTCTCCAGTCAATTGCGTGTGGCTGAAAAGCCGGGTTTTTTACGCAATATCGCCGTCTTTTTCGCTCACTCTGGCGACTCATGGTTTTGGTTCCCGACACTCATCATCGCCTGGTTTTTCACCAACTCTGCCTGGAAGCAATGGGAAGTCGTTGAGTTTTTTGGAATCCTCGGTCTGGCGGGCGTGGTGCTTGCAATCAAATTCCTGGTCCGCCGCGAAAGACCTGCAGGTGAATGGGGCGGGATTTATCGCAACACCGACCCGCATTCCTTCCCATCTGGACATGCCGCCCGTTCTTTCATGATCGCTGTGGTTGGAACGGCTCTTGCTCCGCCCTGGCTTGCTGTTGCACTATGGATATGGGCTCCGCTGGTGGCTCTTGCCCGCGTTGCGATGGGCGTACACTATCTCTCCGATATTGTCGCAGGCGCGCTCCTCGGTATTATCGTTGGTATTATCGGCTTGCAGATTTACCCGCCCATGGTGGACTGGCTTGTTTCGTTGACCGGTTTCCCGCTCTGGTAATACACCGAATGAAAACCCACACTTTTCGACTCAAACCAACACAAGACCTGTTCGATTCCATTGAAGCATTCGTCGTTGAGAAAAAAATTGAAGCGGGCTGCATCCTCGCCTCAGTTGGCAGCCTGACCCACGCCACCTTGCGTCTTGCAAACCGCAGTTACTATAACGAATACGAAGGTCATTTTGAGATCGTCTCCATGACAGGGACAGTTTCCATACATGGCTCACACATCCATGCGGCGATCTCCGATGGAGACGGCGTCACCACGGGTGGACATCTTGTCAGCGGCTGTACGATCTATACCACCGCTGAGATCGTCATCGCTGAATTCGATGATGTAATTTACAAGCGCGAATTATTGGAAAGTGATTCGGGGTATGAAGAATTGGTTGTGTATAAAAAATAAACCGTCATTGCGAGGGCGGTGTTTGTGTTCCCGAAGCAATCTTAACTTAATGGGGATTGCTTACCATTTCATGGCACACGTCGTTGAGCTAGGCCCTCCTCGCAATGGCGTTGAGAAACTCTTCCTGATTTCTTACCGTTTCCTTCAATCTCAGCCTTTTTCCCAATCTAGTTAGCTGTGGCGGTTCTACATACGTCTGTGCGAGAATTTCTTCCTGACCTAAAATCTCGCGAGCGGGCCCGTCCAGTAAAACCTGTCCCTTGGACAAGGCAACCACGCGTTCGAAATTCTCCGCGCAGAAATCGATGTCATGCGTGATCGTGATGACGGTCTTGCCTTCTTTTTGCAGCTCCGCGATCACATTCGCAATGCGCGCCACGTTGACGGCATCCTGTCCTGTCGTTGGTTCATCGAAGATGACAATGGGTGTATCCATGGCAATGATGGAAGCGAGAGCCACCATTTTTCGCCAGGTGGGGGAAAGGTCATAGGGGTTGGTTTCGGTCTTGTCGCTTAGTTCCGTTAGTGCCAACGCGCGTTCGACTAATCCATCGGTTTTCTCTTTGGAATATCCCAAATTGCGCGGACCAAAGGTGACTTCGGTTAATACATCCCGCGAGAACAATTGCTCGTCAGGATTCTGAAAAACATAACCAACCCGTGAAGCAAGTTTTGCCACCGATGTTTTTTTTGTGTCCCAATCGCCGATCTTCACCGAGCCTGAAGTTGGCTGCAACAACCCGTTGAAATGTCTCACGAGGGTTGTTTTTCCCGCACCATTCTGCCCAACAATAGCAACTTGCTCCCCTGCCTCTAAGGTCAGGGAAATCCCGCTGACCGCTTCCAGGCCTGTGGGGTATGTGAAACGTAAATCTTTTATCTCAATGTTCATTTCGTGAACCCCTCGGCAGCCTCATCCAGCGTGACGGGTAAACTTTCTTTTTTCCATATGCCCTGCTTCTTTGCTTCCCGTGCCGTGGATGTGTAGCGCGAAATGCCGAAGCCGTTTTCAACAAGCAGGTCAGAGGTCAAGACTTCGTTGGGTTTGCCTTCCAGCAGGACACTGCCATCTTTGAGGGCAATGACCCTGTCTGCGAATTTTGCGATCCATTCCATTTTATGTTCCACGAGCACAACCGTCATGCCTTCTTCTGCCATCTTGCGGATGGTGCCGAAGACTTCGCGCGTGCCGATCGGGTCCATTTGCGAGGTCGGTTCGTCGAGGACGAGCAGTTTG
The DNA here is from genome assembly GCA_014860805.1 of Anaerolineales bacterium. Lineage (GTDB taxonomy): Bacteria > Chloroflexota > Anaerolineae > Anaerolineales > Villigracilaceae > Villigracilis. The sequence goes on along the minus strand of JACZJB010000229.1, from coordinate 15,203 downwards.
GGCCGCATGACCAGGATCGAGGTAAGAGCGACGCGTTGTTGTTGTCCGCCGGATAAAGAATAAGGTGAGCGGTCTGCCAGATCGCGGATGCCTGTCAGAGCCATGGCATCCTCCACGCGGCTTTTCATTTCTTCGCGCGGCACGCCGATATTTTCCAGCCCGAACGCGATCTCTTCAAAGACGGTGTACTTCGCGCCCGAGATCTGATTGAACGGATTTTGAAACGCAAGGCCGACATTCAAAACCCATTCATCCAGTGTGGACTTGCTGGATTCTTTTCCGTCCACTTCGATGGAGCCGCTGATCTCCCCTTTGAAAAAATGCGGGACAAATCCCGCCAATGCGTAACACAGCGTAGATTTCCCTGCGCCGTTCGGCCCGACAATTGAAACGAATTCCCCCTCGTCCACTTGCAAATTGACATTTTGCAAAACGGGGGCTTTGGTGAGCGGATATTTGTACGTGACGTTTTGGAGGTTTACGAAAGCCATAGATTCAACGCAATGGAAAGGATGATGAGTGCAACGAGAACCCAGCGCAGCATTTGGTCAAAAGACGGGTCTGGGATTTCATGCAGAGATGTCTTTGTTTGTTTGGAGGTGAAACCACGCGCTTCGATGGCGATGGCGCGTTCTTCCACTTCCATCAATGAACCGAAGACCAGCGGACCAACAAGCGGAATGAGCGAACCCGCACGTTTGAAGAAACTGCTTTCTGTATCCAGCCCGCGCGAACGCTGCGCGGCGATGATGGTCTGTGACTTGGCGATGATCTGCGGAAGGATTTGCAGCGTGGAAATGATGACGTAGGAAAATTGTCCGGGCAGTCCGCGACGGGTAAGGTCAGACATCAATTCACTGGGATGGGTGGTGACGAGGAAAAGGGTGAAAGCCGAGACCATCACAAAAACACGCATGGCATTTCGGAACGCAAACATCAGGCTTTCCTGTGTGACGTCCAGAAAATAGAATTTGAAGATGACGTCACTTCCCACAGGTTGAAAGAAAGCCTGCATCAGGAAGAGGAATCCAGCGGCAGGCAGGATGAGGCGCAGCGCAGTGACGGAAAATTCACGGAACACTTTTCCGAGCAAACTCAATGGGATGATGGCAACAAGTACTAGAAGGTGGGGCGTCCAATACCAGGGGAATGTGAATGCGATCAAAATGAGGGTGAGAGTCAACACAAGTTTGGTGAGCGGGTTGAGGTTATGGATGAAACTGTCTCTTTTTATATGGAAGGAAAGTCTCTCATGCATAAGCGCTGATTATAAACGACAAAAAGAGACCAAGCCACAAGCTTGGTCTCTTTTGCTCATGTCATTGCGAGCAGCTTGCTTCGCGACGAAGCAATCTCCAATAACCATGTATAAGATTGCTTCGGGCAAATGCAAGAGCGCCCTCGCAATGACATACTTTCTAAATTACCCGCCGAGGATATTGCGGAGCATGAACGCCGCGAACAAAACCAGCACGACTACAACGCCAATGGCAATGTACATCTGGTTCTTGTTCGTCCCGCCTTCGGCTTCCACCTGCTCAGGCTTGGGATAACCGCCGATGGTGCGCTTGGGCAAACCCTGGATGATGGCAAAAGCGATCATGGCTGTAGTGATCTTGTCCACAGGTTCGGTGAGGAAGCTGGTGCTGACCACAGCCGACCAAATTCCCTGCCCGGTCTGGAGCAGGTATGCGGTGATGAAGGAAGAGCCGCTGGCGGTAATGCCGCCGAATAGGTACACAGCGATCGGGGTTGAAACGATGGCAGCGGTGAGGGCGACCACAAAGCCGGTCACGACCACTTTCCACCAGGATTTGAAGAAGCCCCACTGAGCCATGCGTCCGGCCATATAGCCGATCATGGCAGCGACAGGCCACCAGGGAAGCGCGCCGGGGTCAATGGCGATGCCCCAAATAACGTTTGAGAGAGCGCCTGTCAACGCGCCGGCCCACGGTCCGCACAAGGCGGCTACCATTACGGTTCCGATGGAATCGAGGAAAACAGGAAGCTTGAGAACGAGAACGATCTGCCCCACGGCAATATTAATGCCGATGGCGATGGGAATGAGTACCCACGTCTGCGTGTTGAAGTTGTTCTTGATCTTTTCTAACATATACTCCTCCGAAAATAATGTTGTGAAATGGATTGCCGTGCCTATAATAACACCCGTTAATGCAAACCGTCACGAGTTGACACGCGCCAATTTTTCCATGCGCTCCAAAAACAATTCCATGAACATGCGCGGGCGCACTCCCAGCGCCACTCTCATATTCGGCGCTTTCTTTTCGTAGTTGTAAAAATCGGCAAACGTATTCCCAAGCCCTACGCCTGTGGAGATATCCACATCCACATATAAATCCTGATAATCGCAGATCTCAGGCATGTAGGTCAATGCCAGAGTCATCGGGTCGTTGATCACACAGCCGTCGATCTTTTGATATTCATCGTGGAATTCCATGTAAAAGCGGGTCGCGTCTGCAATGAACTTGGTGATCGGCGAATCGATCTTCAACAAGCGGTTCAGGTCCTCTTTCAAAAAAATGCAATCATACGTCACATCCAGCGGCGTGAGGACGATCGGCATCCCCGAATGAAAGACAACATGCGCGGCATGCGGGTCCACATAGGTGTTGTACTCAGCCAGCGGCGTGGTGTTGCCCTGATACTTGATCGCTCCGCCCATCACGAATACTTCTTTTACATTTTCCACAATGCGCGGCTCTTTGCGAACAGCCAGGGCGACGTTTGTCAATGGACCGATTGCCACCAGGGAAATCTCCCCCGGATGAGACATGATATGTTCGATGATGAAATCGCTTCCATGCTTAACCTGCGGCCTGGCTGCCGGTTCTGGAAGTTTTGCGTAGCCCAAGCCTGAGTTCCCATGCGTCTCCGGGCTGAGCAGGGACGGCTGCACGAGCGGTAATTCACAGCCTCTGTACACGGGGATCTGGTTTGCATGCGCCAGTTTCAAAATGGAAAGCGCATTCGTCGTCACCTGCGTGGTGGATGCATTCCCGTGGATCGTGCTGATTCCGTCAAGAACAATTTCGGGCGAGGCAAGAGCGAGCAAGATCGCAAGCGAGTCATCGATGCCGGGGTCAGTGTCTAAAATGATATGCTTTGGCATGTTAATATGAAATGGAACGACTTAACGTTTCCATCCTCTCAAGGAATAATTCTACAAAATCGCGGCCGCGAACATCCAGCGCGATTTTTATATTTGCGGGTTTCTTTGCCACTTTCATAAAATCGGCAAAGGTTTTGCCGGTGGAGATGCCGCCTGAAATATCCACATCCACGTAATGGTCTTCAAAAGTAAAAATTTCAGGCGCGAAAACAGTTGCCAGGGTCAATGGGTCGTGCAGGGCGCAGCCTTTGAAGCCTTCGTACTTCAAATAAAAATCCATGTAGGTTGCCGTGGCGTCGCGGACAAATCGTGCGATTGGTGAATCGATCTTATTTAATCTCTCCACATCATCCGAAGTGAGCAGGCATTTGTAGGTCGCATCCAGCGGAACCAAAGTGATGGGAATGCCCGAATGAAAGACAATATGCGCGGCATGCGGGTCTTCATTTATGTTGAACTCCGCCAGCGGGGTGATATTCCCGCCTGAGCGGATCGCGCCGCCCATGATCACGAGCTCTTTTACCGCTTTTGCAAAACGCGGTTCCTTGCGGATGGCAAAAGCAATATTGGTTAACGGACCAATGGGGAAGATGCTCAATTCACCCGGCTGTGCCAGCGCGCTCTCGATGAGGTAATCAACTGCGTGACCTTCAATTGGCTTGGACTTTGGCTCAGGTAAAACAGATTTACCAATCCCGCTTTGTCCATGCACAGCCTCGCCTGAATTATGCGGCGTCTTAAGCAGGGGATGTGAGCAGCCTTGTACAACGGGGATTTGACCTGCTTTGACAAGTTCCAGCACAGACAAGGCGTTGCGCGTGGCTTTTTCAATCGTTACATTGCCTTGCACGGTCGTCAACGCTTCAAGCTTGATTTCCGGCGAGGCAAGCGCAAGTAAAAATGTCAGCGCATCGTCCACGCCGGGGTCTGTATCAATGATGATTCGTTTTGTCATGATGTCCTGTGGAGTCAGGGATTCCTGCCCTAGGCGATGAATTTTTCCACTTCTTCTTTTGTGGGCATGGATGGCTGCGCGCCGATTTTGGTTGTTGCGAGTGCGCCGCAGGCGCAGCCGTAACGGACGGAATCTTCGAGGGAGGTTTTGCGCAGGAGTGCGGAAGCCAGCCCGCCGATGAAAGCATCGCCTGCGGCTGTGGTATCTACCACGTCAACTTTGTAGGAATTTATATGTACAGCATGTGTCTCCGTCACCAATAATGCGCCCTTGCTTCCGAGTGTCACAATAACCGTTTTCACGCCATGTTTTAAAATTTCACGAGCAGCAAGCTCAGCGGATGTTTGGTCTGTGATTTGCATTCCGCTCAGGAGGGCGAGTTCGCTTTCGTTCGGGACGAGAATATCCACATTGGGAAGCAATTCATCTGGGATTTGCCCGGCAGGCGCGGGATTAAGAATGACCGTCGTGCCTTTGGCTTTGTATCGTTTGGCGGCGTGCAACACCGTTTCCATTGGAATCTCGAATTGCAAAAGTAGAATCTTCGCATCCGGCGCGGAGTCCACATCCTGCGAATCCACTTTGCCGTTTGCGCCCGGGGAAAGGACAATGCTGTTCTGCCCGTTCGCATCCACAATGATGATAGCCGTTCCCGTGGCAACATGATCCTGCGCCACATGCGAACGATTCACATTGTTTGAATTTAGATTTTCAATGAGGAATGGAGCGAAGTTATCTTTTCCCACACGCCCAACCATGGCGACGTTGGCGCCTTGTCTGGCGGCAGCCACGGCTTGATTGGCTCCCTTACCGCCGGGGATGGTCAACAGGTCGCTGCCGCTGATGGTTTCGCCGGGACTCGGAAAACGAGGCGCACGGACGACAAGGTCTGCATTCAATGAACCGATTACGAGAACATCATGCTTTTGTATGTCAGTCATGTCCGCTATTTTACCCCATGCTTATCTTGGCTGAACCACTCCGTCTTTTACATCCCAAATATCGGAACTTTCCATAAATGCAGGCGTGAAAAAACTCAAGTCGGTTGTGGTGAATAGCACCTGCTGGTCTGTGTTGACATATTTCAATAAGTCGGCGCGGCGGGATGAGTCGAGTTCCGCCATTACTTCATCGAGCAAAATGACAGGCCATTCGCCTGTGCGGTCTTTCATCCATTCCACTTCGGCAAGTTTCAATGCAAGCAATGTCGTCCGCAGTTGGCCGCGCGAGCCGTAATCGCTCACGTCCGCTTTGTTGATGATGAAACGCAATTCGTCGCGGTGCGGGCCAATCGTTGTCACCCCGCGCGCGATTTCCTCTGAACGAATTTGTTTCAATCTCGACAAAAACCCTTCCTGAATTTCATTCAATTCAATCAAAGAACGGTCGATGACCGTATCGAGTTTCAAGCCCAATTGTCCATTTGGTTTGGGCAGCGGATCGTACGCAGGCTCATAAGCGAGGCGCAGGATCTCGGTTCCGCGAGTCAACTCGTGATGGACGCGCGAAGCGAAGCGTTCGATCTCCTGCACAGCCTGGATGCGCCACAAAATAATTTGCGCCCCGAACTTGACCAACGCCTCATCCCACACTTGAAGCTGGTCGCTGCTTCCCCCACGTTCTCCCAACGCCTTGAGAAGCGCGTTTCGCTGGGTGAGCGCCTGGTTGTATTCGCTGAGCGCGCGCGCATACGAAGGGACAGCTTGCGCTAGCGCAAGGTTGAGATAACGGCGGCGTTCATCGGGTCCGCCTTCGATGATCTGTGCCATCTGCGGCACAAAGATAACCGCATTGAAATGACCGATGACATCGTTGGCATGGCGCTTCACACCGTCCAGCAAGATTTCTTTGCGCAGGCGTTGGCCGTTTACACCTGTCGGCTCAAGGATGAGGCGTGCTTCGAGTCTATGCTTTGTTTTCCCGCGCTGGTAATCCGCCACAAGGCGGGTCACTGCCAATGGATTCTTCGCCTCGTGAAAATTTACGATCTGCCGATCCACATGTGTTTGAAAGGATGTGAACGCCGCCAGAAAATATATGGCTTCGAGAACACTGGTCTTGCCCTGTGCATTGCTGCCTACCAGCACAGCAACCCGCCGTGGAAGTTCTACATCCAGGCGGGTGAGGCTGCGAAAATTAGTGAGGGAGAGATGCTTGAGGCGCATAGGAAAGTCAAGGGTCAAAGGCCGGATTGGGACTCTTTGACATACGTAGTTAATCCATTTCTACATCTTCTTCATCCGCGCTGGGCTTCCAGACGCGTGTGGCACGATCTGTGAAAAGTACGCCGTTCAAGTGGTCGATCTCGTGCTGGAAGATGCGTGCCATCCATCCGCTTGCTTTTAGTTTGACGGGATTGCCATGGCGGTTCAGTGCTTTGACCTGAATGGCTTCGTGCCGCTCCACTTCACCGTGCAAACCAGGGATGGAGAGACAGCCTTCAATGCCCATCACTTTTTCCTCAGAGACTTTTGTGATTTCAGGGTTGATAATGACATAAAGCTTCTTTGGTTTTTCAGGCGCGTTTTCGTCCTCTTCTTCCTCGTCTTCGCCTTCGGCGTACTCGATCACTGCCAGTTGCTGCGAGATGTTAATTTGAGGCGCGGCGAGTCCCACGCCCGGCGCATCGCGCATGGTCTCGATCATGTTGTCAATTAATGTTTGCAGTTCCTTGTCGAACTTGGTGACTGGTTTTGCCTTGCGCCGTAGAATTGGGTCCGGCAGGTTTACGATTGGTAGTAATGCCATGCTTGTCTTTTTTCCTCTTGGTTACAAATTCACGCTCTGTGGGTCACTGCCCTGTTAGAGCGCCAATGATACTTGCATTGCAGGTGATTTGCCAGCGTTGAAGTTAAAGATCCCCGCCCATTTCATTGCCTCCTTCAAAGCCTTCTTGCCCCTCGATCTCATCCTCGTTGATGGGAAAATCATCGAAATCTTTCTTTTGACCCGCAAAAGGGTCGGTGATGTTTGGGTCGGGTGTGGCAGGCGTGGTTTTGGAAGGGGAGACGAATTCATTCACATTTTGGTGATAGGCTGCTACCCAGGTTGCGAAGCGTTCGCGGTCATCCTTGCCTGCGTCTTCGCTCTTTTTGGCAATGCGTGCCGCGCGCCTGCGGTTGATATCTGCCTGCACGCTGGCGGGGTCCATCACATCTTCAAATCCCATTTGGTTCCCGCCGACTGAGATCTTCACCGTCCCATAATTAAAGAGGATCGGGATGATACCGTCTCTGGAGTAGGAGGTGCTGAGGATGTTTTCAATCTGTGCCGAGCGGCGTTCTTCCTTGCCGAAGGGTTTGCGGTCGATGTCGAATATTTCATCATTACTTACCATGAAGATATCGTTTTTCCAATCTTCATATTCGTACCACAACCAGCCGCCGATGGGCAAAAGCAGGATAAGAGCTGTCACCACGAGAGTATCCGGGCTATATGTGCCCGCCGCGTTGACACGGATCAGCCGCTGACCTTCCGTGGTGGCGAGATGGATAATACGCCAAATAATGAAGGCAATGTCTCCCAAGAACAGGGCGAGAGGCTTCCATCCTTGCTGGATAAGAATAACCCAGTGTTTGTGATAAATGACCTTGCCGCCTTCCTCCAGCCTGAGCTGGAACAAGGTTTGAAGCGCAAGCATCCAAAGCGGCGTTTTCGCGGCTTTTTCTTCATCTAATTGAACCACAGGGGTAAGTTCCACCTGCGGACGTTTTTCAAGCGGCATGCCCAACTTTTGCTTGATGGTGTCCTTCATCACATCCATTTGACTGCGGGTGGTGATGGCTTTGGTACGTTCCCAATACTCGCGGATCATATCCGCAGCCTGCACAGGATGATCGACGTGATCGAATTCGAGCTTGCCGACAAAGGTGCGGACAATGACATTGCCATAATTCAGGATGCGTCCCAGCGCGTCACTCTCCACGCCGACAGAGAGGATGGTGCCGAGCGGCGCTTCTTCGCGGCTGTCATACAAGCCGACCACTTTTTCCAGCCAGATCACGCGCTGATTGGTGACGATGTAATAATCGTTGCTCCAGTCAACAGCCTGCCAGACAGCCCAACCGAGTGCGGCGATCAGCGCGATCACGCCCAGCGCCCAGGGAGTAGTGGCTTGAGAGATGAACCCCGCGGCAAAAAGCGCAATGGGAACAAGCATGGAAAGGACAGGCCCAACCAGCGCCTGATAAAGGCGTATTCGATGGCGGCGGGCAATAAAATAAATAACCTCGTTCTTGCCCAGCCATTTGAAATTTGAAGAGCGCGCCAGTTTGCGGCTCTTGATGGAAACCTGAAAATTGGGTTTTAGCTTCTCATATTGGGTTAGCAGGGATTCGAATTCGAGCCGTGAGAGAAAGAAAAACGTGCAGTGTTCCGAAGCGATGATGTTCGCGGAGCGGTTTCGTTTTTCGAACAATGCCTCTTCGCCGAAGTAGTCCCCCGCATATAAAACAGCCAGCTGCCTGTCCTTTTTTTCTGGCCCGGGCGCCGTAACTTTTGCCCTGCCCTTGTAGATCATGTAAAAGCCATCGGCTTTGTCGCCGCGCTTGATGACGACGGTTCCCGCAGCAACTTCCTTTTCAACAAGTTTTTCCGCGATGACAGAGAGTTGCTTCAGATCCAACCCGCTGAAGAGGTGCATTTTATCCAAAAAGGCGGCGCGCTGATTATTTTCGATCACGGTTTTATTCTATCAAATTTCACGCACAATCGCGCAGCCGTAGGCGGGAGATTGTGTCAACTCGGGCAAATGCCCTTCGAGCAGAGACTCAACTGCCAGATCCAGAAAGAAGCGGGTTGGGACTCTTTGCCGAAAGGTGACATCGTCCACTGCGCCGCGATAACGCAGGATGCCTTCACGGTCGATCACAAAGACATGCGGAGTGGTCTGCGCCTCGAACAAGTCTGCCGCTTCGCAATCCGCATCCAGCAGGACCGTGGGCAGGCGGCGCGTTTCAGAGACGGTTTTCAACTCTTCAGCAGTTTCATTGCGATTTGACGCAATCGTGAGCATGGAGACATCATCCTGCCACTGCACGAACATGGACATGATCGCTTTGTCTGTGCGTTCTGAGTGCGGACATTCACACGACCAAAAGTTGACGATGACGATTCGCCCGCGATAATCGCTTAAACGGTGAAGCCTGCCGTGAAGGTCGGGGAGTTCAAAATCGGGGACGGGTTGATTGATTTGCATCTCGGCATTCAAGCGCCTCAAAGCCTAATCCAAAATTCCAACGCCTGCTAATTTTTCGATAACACCGACCACAGCGGAATTGTCCAATTCGCCCATGCCCATCTCGATCATCATTTGGTAAAGTTTGGTGTTGGCTTCCGTCCCAGAGACAGGGACATCGTATTCCTTTGCCGTATCCAGGACGATGTTCATGTCCTTCAACTGCATGTAGGATTTGAAACCGGGATTGCGGTTTCCGTCAAATAAACGCAGGGGTTTGATGTCCAGCGCCCAGCATTGAGCGGCGCCTGCTTTGATGGCATCCACAACTTTGCGCGGGTCAACGCCTGCTTTTTTGGAGAAGACAAGCAGTTCGCCCATTGCCACCATTTGTGCGGCGACCATGATCTGATTGGCAGCCTTGGCTACCTGTCCTGCGCCTGCGTCCCCAACGTGGGTGATGGTCTTGCCCATTGCTTGTAAAACAGGCATCACTTTTTCCAGCGCATCCGCATCGCCGCCGACCATGATGGTGAGCGTGCCATTCTTCGCGCCAATGTCCCCGCCTGAGACGGGCGCATCCAGAGAGAACACGCTTTTTTCTTTTAACTTCTCTGCGATCAAACGAGCCGAGGCTGGCTTGATGGTGGAGTTATCCACCATGATGAGTCCCGCCTTTGCGCCTGCGAGGATTCCGTTTTCGCCGAGGGCTACTTTTTCCACATCGGGTGAGTCAGGCAGATTGGTGAAGACAACATCCACCTGCTCGGCAACTTCCTTTGGCGAGTTCGCGGCGGTTGCGCCTTCGGCAGCCAGTTCATCCACTGCGGCGCGCGAGCGATTGTGAACGATGACGGGAAACCCCGCCTTGAGAATATTCCGTGCAATGGATTTGCCCATTAATCCCAGACCGATATAACCAACTCTTAACATGAAGAGACTCCTTGGATGAGAATGATGCGTGGATTATAACGCGGGGGTGCAAAAAGCCTGCCCCTCGCAGGAGGAGCAGGCTTCAGTTGGGAAAGAAGCGCTTATTTGATCGAGTAGGTAATGCTGACGGTTACAGAGATCGCCAGTTGACCAGGTTGGATCGGGACGACTGCCGCTTCGGCTGCACCGCCGCCACCGCCGCCCTTGCCTTCAAAGTAGGCGGTCGGGCTGCTCTCATAGAAGCTGATGGTCTGGATCTCCACGAGGGAGAGGCCGGCGGCTTCAGCCAATTCCTGAGCCTGTGTCTTCGCATCTTCCACAGCGCTGGCGCGCGCTTCCTTGGTAGCTTTCGTCTTGTCGGCCACATCGAATTGGATGCTGTAGATGTTGTTCGCGCCCGCAGCAATGGCAGAGTCAAGCAGGCTGCCAAGGCCTTCCAGGTCGCGCACAGTCACGTTGACCGTGTTGTCCACAACATAGGTGGTGCCAGTGACCTGACCGTTCGGATCATACTGAGGGTTCGACCAGATGCTGAAGTTGGTGGTGTGGATGTCCTTCGCTTCCACTCCAGCCTCCTTGATGGCTTCGATGACCGCATTGGACTTATCCTTGTTGGTTGCCACCGACTCAGAAGCGCTTGGGCTTTGGGTGTTCACACCGATATTGATATAGGCAATATCCGGGGTCAAATAGACTTGTCCCAGCCCGTTCACACTCAATGTGCGCAGATTCTCAGGCGCTGCCTGATTGATGGTGGTCGGCCCGCAGGCGCTCAAGACGAGGGCGAGGGCCAGAATGGCAAAAGCAAAAAATTTAGTACGCATGATTGTCTCCTTGTTGGTTGTAATTCACAGGTAAGACGTCACTTCCCAAAAAAAGTTCCCAGATCGCCTGCCCTGTCAACCACTTGTATTTTAGTCCATTTACGGCTAAAATTTTGCACAAATGTTCTATTGTATTCACACTGAGCGGAGAGCAGCGAAGTCGAAGCACAGGGATGATCATGCCCATTAACTATCAGGAAATCTACACCCAGATCAAACAGGTTGGCTTGGGCGCAAAGGAAAGACGAAAGAAGAAAGAGGAAGCGCAGGAACTGGCAAAAACCCTGCTCGAAACCTATTCTTCTCAACTGGACTTCCTGCGCTCCAAAGTGGATTCTGCCAAATCAGCAGATGCCAACATCCGCTGCGCGGTGCCGTTGGGTGAAGCGCTCGCTTCTTCACACCCGCTGTCTGATTCTGTTATTCAATCAACCTTGATCGCCGCGGACGGTTCGCAAGCCATCGCGGACAGGCACAGCCCTGTGCAGTTTTGTGTCATCAATGTCGGCGCGATCTCGATGAAACCCAACTCTGGCGAAACCCCAGCCGTGGAAGTGGAAAGCGAATTATTCTTCGGCGACGCCATCGAAGAGAACGGACTCACCACCGACGGCGGCGTTGCCCTGCGCCGTGACCTCGCCGAACGCAGCGTCATCGAAAAGATGAGCAAAGGCATGAAAGGTTCAGTCGTTTCATTTACAGACGGCACGCTCGAAATCTTCCGCGCCAAAGACATTGATAATGCCAATCAGTACCGCAACACGGTAGAGAAATACATCTCCGTCCTCTCGCGCTTGCAGGGACGCGGCATCATCTCAGCAGGCTATATCGATAAGCCCTCTTCCAGTCTCGTAGTCAAATTGCTCGAACTGACTCAGATCACCATCCCCGATGAGATGGAAAAACTGCGCAACGCGCCGCCGCTGAAATACGTGACAGACCGTTGGCTGTTTGGCTACAACAATAAATTATTCCAATTGCTTCCGCCCGGTCATCGTTCGGCGGTGTTCAAAATTCAATCCAGTTCCGAGAAGAGTTACAAAGGCGTTTTGGAATTGCACTTCTTTTATTTGAACGTCGGCACAGAAGGGCATCCCTGGCCCGTGCGTGTTGAAATTCCGCGTTGGGTGGTGGATGATAAAAAGCAACTGGACTTGCTCCATGCGGTCTTGGTCGAGCAATGCTCCATGATGGGCAGCAAACCGTATCCATATCTCCTTCATCGTGCGCATGAAACGGCGGTGGTGAAGAATGAAGAGAAGCAGCAGATCGAGCAGATGCTGTCGTTGGAATTAAGAAGAAACAGTGAAGATGTGGACGAGGGTTCGAATAAACAGTCCGCAAAGGATTTGAAGGGTAGAACCAGAAGATAACCCCCTCCGCCTTCGGCACCTCCCCCAAATACGACAACGTATATTTTGGATGAATCCAGAAAGCGTTTCAATGTCGTATTTGGGGGAGGACGGGTGGGGGCGGTTTTAGGAGAAATGACACAATGACACAACCAATCGAGATCGGACGTTTACTTAGCGCAGGGATTTCAGGGTTTACAGCGGGCTGCCGTGTGAATCAGTTGAGTGTGCCTTCGTTTGGGGCATTGGTCCGCGCGCCGTTGGCGGATGGGTATCAGGTCTATGGCTTGATCCACGATATTCACATTGACGATGATGGGCTGGTGCGTCAGTTGGTGACGGCGGATGGAGTCAGCGAGGAAGTGATGAAGGACAACCGCGAGCGCCGCATTGTGCCCGTGGAAATGTCCGTGTTGGCGGTGGGGTATGAGCAGGATGGCAAAGTTCATCATCTGCTGCCGCCGCGCCCGCCGCTGAGTTTGGATGTGATCTATTTGTGCGAGGATAAGGATATCGTGCGATTTACCGAGAAGTTCGGGTATTTCCGTCATATCTTAAATGGCAAGGATGTGCCCGTGGGGGAAGTGGTCGCAGCGCATATTTTGCAGGCGGGGAAAGCAAGGGGAGCAGATGGAGCGCGGTGGATTGAGTCCGCGACGCAGGAAGTGATTACTTTGTTGAGAGACGATTACCCGACCCTGATGTCTGTATTGGGTGCATTGGCGGATATTTCTTAAGAGCGATTAAACACAAAGGACACGAAGGACTCAAAGGTTGATTAAGTGATGGCGAAGTTGTTTTTTCTAATTGGCTTTCGTGATGATTTTGTCGATTGGTTTTATTGAATTCGAAGGGCGCAAAGGACACTAAGGTTATTAAGTGCTGTTGATATTTACTTCGAGTTTAGACTTTGGTGCAGGAAGGTAGAGGTGTATGGAAAACTTAAGTTCACGGAATGTTCCAAAGATGGTGAATCAGACAATCACCTCTGATATTGAAAAAGTTGGCAAGGCGGTGTTGGATGCGGCGTTCAAGGTGCATACTGCTCTGGGTCCTGGTTTGTTAGAGTCGGTGTATGAAACCACATTGACCTATGAGATTCGAAAAAGCGGTTTGACGGTAGCGAATCAGCTGCCTGTGCCGATTGTGTACGATGGGCAAAATTTGGACGCTGGTTTTCGGTTGGATTTGTTAGTTGAAGATTGCGTCATTGTGGAGCTTAAGGTGGTAGAAAAAATGAATCCTGTGTATGAGGCGCAAATCATGACGTATCTGCGGTTGAGCGGAAAACGGCTCGGGTATTTGATGAATTTCAACGTGAAGCATTTGAAAGATGGCATTAAACGTTTCGTGATGTAAAGGCAATTAAACACAAAGGGCACGAAGGACTCCAAGGTTAAGAGCCTTAAAACCTTCGTGACCTTTGAGCCCTTCGTGTTTAAGAATATTAAACAAAAAAGCACTAAGGGCTCGAAGGAAAGAGCCTTAAACTTTTGTGTACATTGTGTCCTTCGTGTTAAAAAAGAGGTATTTATGGAACAGCGAACTCAAATTGGTTATCTCGTCGGCGGCGGATTGAAGGAGAATTTCCGCGTGCGGCTTACGGTCTCTCCGCAGGAGATGCAGGAGGGGGCGTTTGTCGTCATCCAGAGCGGACATTGGAATTACTACGGCATCGTGACGGATATCAATCTCGGTGCGACGGACCCGCGGTTTGCGGACGAGCAGACGGAGGTGCGCTTCCCTGCGCATATCGCCAAGGCGCTGCATGGACAGACCTTGTATGCGAACCTTGAGGTGTTGCCGAACCTGATGCTTGAGGTGGGACCCGAACTTGGCACGCCCGAGTATAAGGATTGGCAGGGGAAAATCGATGCGGGCTTGAAAGATGCACCGCGTATTTTGCCCGTCAAGAATATTCCTCCGCATCATGCGGTGGTGTCGCTGGCGAATGAAGGCGATATTGCTGAGATCTTCGGTGACCCGAACAAGGAAAGTAATTTTGTCATCGGGCACACACGTGAGCAGAATCATCCCGTGTGCATTGACTTGGATAAGTTCGTGCAGCGGTCATCGGGAGTGTTCGGTGCGACGGGGACGGGTAAGTCGTTCCTGACGCGCTTGGTGCTGGCGGGGTTGATGAAGCACAATCAGGCGGCGGTGCTGGTGCTGGACATGCACAACGAGTATGGGTTTGACGATGTGGCTTCAGACACGAAAAAAGCCGTGAAGGGATTGAAGACCCTGTTCAAGGGCGGAGTCCGATGCGTTGGCTTGGAGCAGGAAGCACCATCAGAGGCAATCAAGTTGACTTTAATTTGGAAATCTCAACGGGAGATATTTCCACAAGTGATATTGAAACGCTTTCACGTGAGCTGAATCTGCGCGAGACGACCCCGACGATCTTGAATGCGTTGTACACGACGTTTCGGGATAAGTGGTTTGCGGTGTTTCGTGGGATGAGCCGTGAGACGGTTGTGATCGAAGATGAGCGCGGCAAGACGAAGGAGGTGCCTGCGGAGGGGAGCGTGGCGAAGTGGGCGCTGGAGAACGGTGTGAATGTGATGGCGGCGGAAGCGCTTCATGACAAACTGCGACGGCTGTTCAGCCAACCCTATATCGTGGACAACCCTGCAGCGGACTCGATAGCGCAGATCATCCAGTCGTTGGAGGCGGGCAAGCATGTGGTGCTGTCGTTCGCCGAGCATGAGAGTGACCTGGATTATTTGCTGGTGTCGAATTTGCTGACGAGAAAGATCCGCGCGGCGTGGGAGAAGAAGACGAATGAGTTCCGCACGCACGGCAAGGCGGAGCCGAAGCCGTTGATCATTGT